>NZ_AQOQ01000027.1:0-43641 GCF_002888555.1 Alcanivorax sp. MD8A
AACGGCAAGCGTCTGCCGGAGAAAGACGACCAATTCACCATTACTACCCAGATCCAGACCCGGGAGGGCTGGCTACCGCACCCACTGGATGAGGCTCTGCGCCAGGAGGGTCAGGGCAAGAAACTACGCAGCATTCCCGTCACCCTGCCCTTCAATGATCCGGACCTGAATCTGCGGGCGGAGTACACCTTCTTCGAGCGCAAGAGTGGCCGGCCCCTGTGCAGTGGCGACGGTGAGAGCTGTCGACGCCGCACCGACCAGGGCCTGGAACAACTGCCCTGCCCGTCACCCGACCTATGCGAATTCGGCGCCCACGATCTGTGCAAGCCCTACGGACGGCTGTATGTACGGATCGGGGAAGAGGATGAACTGGGCTGCTTCGTGTTCCGGACCACTGGCTACAACAGCATCCGCACCTTGGCGGCCCGGCTACGCTACTTCCACGCCATCAGTGGTGGCAACCTAGCCACCCTGCCTCTGGAATTGAAGCTACGCGGGAAGAGCACCACCCAGAGTCACCGGGCACCGATCTACTACGTGGATCTGACACTGCGCGCAGAGCAATCCATGGTGGAGGCCGTCAGCCACGCCAGGGAAGCGGCCAAGGTCAGGGAAAGCCAGGGCATTCACCAGGCAGAATTGGACAAGGTAGCCCATGCCGGCCTGCTCAACGCTCAGTTCGAATACTCGGAGGAGGAAGGGTTACAGGTTGTGGAGGAGTTCGTGCCGGAAGGCACTGCCCCACCCGGCAATGCTCAACCACAGCCCGTACAGGGACTCAGCCAGAAGCTGGCCGGGAAACAGGCAGGTTAATCAATCATGGCCAGCAGGCCTTTGCGACGTTTGGCAGTCAGACGCCGGTAGCCCTTGAGTAGTTGGGCTTCGGCGTCATTGCGTACCTGGGCGTCATACTTGGACTTCAGCTCTGAGGCACCCTCAACCTGATCGCCGCAGATCAGATGATCCAGCGATACACCGAGGACCGCCTTCAACTTCGGCAGTAAACGAAATCCGGGCGAATCACGGCCATTTTCCCAGGCGGATATCGTGGATTTGGTCACATGAAGCTCGTCGCCCAACTGCTCCTGGGTCAGACCCAACGCCAACCTTGCCGCCTTCAGGCGCTCGGGAAAGCTCATCACGCCCACTCCATCAATCTGATAGAGCAACGCTACGGCAGTGCCATACCTCTGTCGTACCGGAATACTTGACCCTTAAGGTATAGCATTGCAATACTTTGCGAGTCTTGAATTACATAACACTCAAACTGAGACACACCTTCCAAACCAGCGAACACAGCGCCTGAGCGAGACCGCTCTTCCCAGGCACAGCACTCGACCTGTGCTTGGCTAAAAACCATGGAAGGACAGCCACTACAAGGAATGAACAATGGAAAATAGCACCACGGGGAACGAGATCTGGTTCTACGAACTCAACGGAGAAAGGAAGGGAGGCATCTCTGAAACCGATCTCATCACCCTGATCAGGAACGGCACACTGCGCCACGGATCATCCGTCTGGAAGAAGGGATTCGCGGACTGGACCAGCATCGAAGAAACCCAGCTACGAGAGCACCTTGATGACACGGCCCCACCGCCGCTAACCGGCGCCAAAGTCAACAACACCGTTGTATGGATTCTGGCGTTCGCCCCACTGATTGGTCTCACCCTGGAATATTTTGTGGCCTACATGGTTCACAGCAGCGAGTACCGTGCCGAGCAAGCCGTTGCCAGCGGCCATTTCATTTACATCACCCTGATTCTGAATATCGCCCTGTCTTTCCTGGATGAAAAGAGACTCAAGCAAGCCGGCACTGACACCAGCACATTTGGTGGATGGGTGTGGCTGGTGCCCGTCTATCTCTACCAACGATCCCAAGCCCTGAAGCAGAACCTGGCGTACTTCATCGTCTGGATCGTCTGCTTCCTCTTAATTGTGGTTGGTGCTTAAGCCAATCACCTCATGGAACGATTTTAAAAGGGAACCATCATGAAAAACCTCAAAGTAGCCCTAGCATGCATTTCCCTGGCAGCCCTATCCGGATGTTCTTCTGAAATAGACGTCATTCGGGAAGGGCGCCTTGAATTACTCCCTGAATATACGGTTGGCCAGGCGCTGGATAACCGTAAGCTTTGTGAGAGCACAGACTGGTCTGTCATTGAGGACGAACGGGGCCGAGATGTCGTTCGTTACACCTGTGATTTCAAGGACATAGAAAAGAATTACAGGGATACAGCAAATGAAATGATCGATGCTGCAAAAAACGACAGCAGGCTGATCACATTGCAGGAAAGGTTAAACGAACTCGAATCAGAAATAGCGAGAGAAAAACAGCTATTAAAGAAAGCCCAAGATCATATCGATAGCGGGAATTCTTGGACTGAAACGAAAACAGAAAACGGCTCCGGCTACACGGTTTGGCCTCGTGTCAAACAGCAATCAATAGCCGATATTGAGAATCACGAAAGAGAGATCCGGAGCATAAAAAACCAGATCTCGATGATTGAAAAAGAAAACCAGGACTCCCTCTCTCTGGCTCAGGAGACTCTTGATAAATACAAAGGAGCCAGGGCCTTTGAAACCATTGACTGGGTAGTAATGGAGGACGGCAGTTTCATGGTCCTTTCCGGCAGCATGCATCACACCAACATATTCAAGGGCGTCATCGAGGAAACACCCCACGAAAATATACAGTCCGCCCTCTACCTTATCTACAACGAAAACTTCGACACGCTATTTGCTTATGAAGATGCGCTACAGCAGATAGCGGAGCTTTGATCATACTTCAACAAGAACCATTCGCTGACTTGAACGGGCAGCAAATCTGCCCGTTTTATCAACTCCTCAAACAAGGAAAACTCAATGAGCAAAGATATTGACATCGAAAAATATACCTCCGAAGACATCACTACTGAAAAGCTCTCTGAACTCATTGCCAAGAAAGCTTCCTTTCAAATTGTCGCGGTCAAGAACATCAGCTCCGTGGTAAACAAAGTCGAGGGCGCTATTGAAAAGAAAGGACTACGTTGCCGCGTGTACACGGAATACAGAGCGGCCTCCTTAGCCAGCTTCGCTATCCCGACCGGCTTTACCCAGGTTACTGGCTTTGCCTCAGTGATTGGCATCGCCGCTCATAACCTCGCCACTTTCAACCCTGATTATGAGATAGGTAAGAACAAACCTGCCGGCAAAGTCACCGTCATTTACAAAAAGGACTGATTCTCCACAGAATCAGTTAGTCGATCAGCCCACTTCAGGTTGGTGCACAAACTCTTCTTATACATATTCGGGATGGCAAAACCCTACAACATCAAGAGAATTTGCGAACTCGAAACAACGGCAAAGAAGATCAGTAACCCATGTCCTGATTTTGGGCTTGCTCGGCTAGGGAACGCATGGCTTCCTGACTCTGCTCATCCCGTCTTACTTCGATCAAAAGCTGATCCCAATCATCGGGAGGGTGGCCACTTTTCAACATCTTGCGGAAAACCCGGCAGGCATCATCGGAGCTCTCATACGCCCGCTTGGTGCCCTCATCATTTACCCAAGAATAGACAATCACCTTGCTTGAGGCGTGATAACGAAAGAATAACCGGTATTGCTGAAAAAACTTCGCGCGGAACCAGTGCTTGTGATCAGCGCCAAGCGTACCACCCTGACGGTACTCCGGCCTTGCAGGGTCCTGCGGGATAACCTCGAATGCTAACTTGGCAATCGCAGCCAATCGCTTGGTAGCATTTTTCTTGGCGAACCCCTCGGCATTTTTTTCTTTGTGACTTTCGACTTGTCTTGCCAGGGTTTCAAGCTGTTCCATAAATAATGGGTGAGCGTAAACCGCCCACCCACTGATAGTTAGAGTGGTCGATTGCCTCCCACTCATTCATCGTCTTCCTGTAAAGGCGCATCCAGATCAACCTCGACACCCTTCGTCAGCGACTGAATACGCTGCATTAACGCATCCTCAACCGTAAGGATGTGCTCCGGATGCTCGGCGATATCAATCGCCAGGAAATCCAGGAACGACCCCAGAGCCGGGTCATCGCCTTCGCTGGTAGCCCGCGTCAAGACCACTTCGCCATTCTGGCGGATGACATACTGAATTTTGTCTCGCTTGTTGAGCTTGAGAGCACGGCGAACCGTTTCCGGCACGGTGGTCTGATACCGATCTGTCAGCGTGGATTCGACTTCAAGCGTGGCCATGGCCGCCTCCTGCACTATGGGGGATGACACGCAAATGGTAATGCAACCGCATTACCAAAGACATCACCCTGCCTGATCCCTCTCTCCAATTCTCTCCAGAATCCAGGACTCCACCTCGTCCGAGACCCATCCCGTTGCACGGGCACCCAACGGAACCGGCTTTGGAAAGACCCCGTCCGCAATCAGCTTGTAAATGTAGGACCGTCCCAAGCCGGTGGTATCCATCACTTCTTTCAAACGCATGATTCTCATGAGCAATCTCCTTCATCTCATGAGATGCGGCATGTTGGTAAAATAAGACTGGGCGGACGACCACCCAGCCTCTCATCTCCTACCGGCTACAACGCAGATTCCGGCTTCCGTCTCCGAATTGCTTTGTCTCCTGCTTGGCAAAGTAGCTAAGACGATTGAATAGCCCCGCTATCTGGCTATCGCACTCCATAGACCCACGCCTGACCCAGTACACTCCGCCTTCACAGAAGTGCACCAGCCCCACAGCCTGCTCCATGCTCAAGCCCAGCGCCCTGGACCAGGCAAGTACGATTTTCTTGGCCAAACTGTCGGCTTCCCCGGCAGCAGGATCTACCGGCAAGTCAGGGTCGAAATCCTGAGCTCCGGCCCTGCACCCCTCTGGCATCCGCCCCAATCCCCGGTAGCACTCTCCATTCAGAAAGAGACACAGGTGGTAATGGTGATGGAAGGCATCTGCCGTCTCCTTCACACAGACATAGCCAACCTTGCAAGCAGGCCCTCGGCGCCCCTCTCGTCTACGCCGATCCATATCAGCATCAATCTGTGCTTGCAGGGACTGGATAAAGAAACCAAACAGATCGCCATCACGCATGTAGCCGTGCCTTGGCAATTTCAGATCCACCCTTACGGCCATTGTCCTGGCTTGGCGGTCTGCCTCTCGCTCCATGGCCTGATGAATTCTTTCCAGATACGGAATGAACAGCGGTCCCCGCTGTAGCTGGACGTCATATCCATTCCAGGGGCCAGAGTGGTGAAGGGTAAGGTTGGTGTTCTCGGGATGACGCTTTCTCATGATTACCTCTTAAGAAATGAGGAGGGAATTCTCCATAAGAGGTAGCTATCGAGTAATTATTAATGAAGTTATGTGCTTTGGTCATACTTATCAATGAGTTACGATATACAGTAAATACCCAAGAGGCCAACCTGCCTTATCATTACTATTACCGTTTCCACAAAGCTGAACGAGCCGCAGCATCTCTGAGCTGTAGACTGCAGCCCACTCAAAGGTTAAACCAAATCAATCGCCTTCAGTGGGAGGGGCTCCGGTGACCAAATTGCTGAAACTCGCATCTTCAGCCAGGCCGGATCCATGTGATTTATTCAGAGGATATCTCTTCCCGACACCTCGCAACCCCCATAATTCGGCCTGAGCACCTAACTCTTGCTCTTTCCCCGCATGCCTCCTGTACGATTGCCTATATAGCCGCCTTCCCAGATCAGGCAGCATGCTCACTTTCCAGCACTCCCCCCTCATCTCGTCAGGAATCCCTTCACCAGATAAGACAATAGGAGTAACCACGTGAGCGTCCCGCACTTCAAATAGTGGCAGTATAAGGCAACGTGCCCCTGACATGACCACCCTCCAGATCTCCGCATCCGAAACCAAAACTTCCCATACCCTGACTGCCTCGTGGATTGAAGCACAGACAATCGCATCCACCACAGCCAAAGGTGCCTGAGCCGCCTTGGTACCCAAATGCTGCCTTATTTCGGTCCGAAGCTCTCCATTTTCATCATTACCATCCCAGCCTCCATGATGTAGGCAACTATTAACAATCAGGCTGGCATATCGGTTGATGAGCATCTGCAGGTATCGGGAAAATCTCTCACTGGGAGTATCTCGAAAGTTCTCATGCAAGTTGCAAGGAGCCCTCAACTCTCCCCTTGCAGTAAAAGCCCTCTCAAATTCCATGGCCGTCTGGGTGCTAGGTAGTATTCCCGTATCACCTGCTCTCCACCTAGCCGATTTATTAGCCTCCCTCGCCTCCTTCTGCTGCAAACTACCAATCACTTTGGCTGCGTTGTACATACCAAAAGCCGTACGGTACCGATTCTCTTTACTACTTAGTTTGGCCTCCCTGATTAGAAAGCAGGCAGCGCCACCTATACCCATAAAGTCAGGGTGAGCGAGGTTAATGAAATATGCGCCTTTCGACATTCCCAACAAATACCTCCCGGTTACTCCTGCAACCCTGCTTCGAAGGTATCCACGCTGCATCAGCGTACTCAACTGGGATCTCAATCCGTCATCGGTCAGGCCCGCCAAGCGCTTCAGATCACTCCCCCCAACCCCATATACTGCGCCCGCTGAATTGGACCCAACCAGCAGCGCCGCCAGCACCAAACGATTGTAGGGAGTCAACCATTTCTGGCCTGGTTTGCCTGTATCATCTCCTGTCGCAGTTAACACATGTTCAGCAAGACTGCGGAGCTCAACGACCGGCTGCTCACTTTCCAGACCAGCAAGCGCTTCCTCAAGCTGAGGCTCCAACTCCAAGCACCTCCTTCTTTTTCCCAGCCCCCCATCGACAAATCGTTTCTGTAACACCCCGCTCTCAGACAACTCCCGGATTGCTTTACTCACCACCCTGTCGTTTAGCTTAAAGCGCTCGACATAGTCCTGGACTGTAAACGCAACGCCACGCCCCTCATCGTCGCAAAGCAGCCGATACAAGAAGTAACGGGTTGGCCCTGCAATAGACGCGAGACCATTCCGCCGATCAAATTCCGCTGATGTTCCTAGCAACCCAAGCACGCAACCCCCCCGAAATATGTCATCTCTTTCTATTTGTCGTAATTATACCAGATGGCATGTTTTTAGCAGTACGAATATACGTCTATAATACGTCTTACTCGTACTATTTAATTTTTCGGGGTTTTCAGCATGGCAAGGTCAGAAATACCTCTAGAGGATTGGCTCACGAATGATCAAGAAATGCTGACTTGGCTGGAGCAGCACTTGAGACGAAAAGGCGCGCCCATCCAGGTTTTAAACCCATATAACCTTCGCCCAGCGCTCCTCGATGCCGCTCATTATTTGATCATCAATAGCAGCAGCCAGAAGGAGCTCATGAACCTCAAGGCCGCATGGAGAAGATACAAATCAGACAAAAAGCACGGAAACCAGGTGGTCCAAGTCAGGCTCAGTCCACGCGTGAAAAGACAGCTTGCCAACCTCTCCAAGAGAACAAGTGTTTCCGAAACTGTTGAGAGATTAATCAAGGAGGAAGTCGGCTATTTCAAAGACAGGAATGCAGCAATCCAGAACGCGATTCAGGAGCATATTCAGCGTCACGAAGAGTCCGCCGCAGGCAAACTCGACCACCTGCAGAAGGAACGCTCGAAGCTGATATTTCATAATGAAGAGCTCCAGGCGGAGCTCTCGGAAACCCAGAAAGAGATGAGCAATATATTGTTTAGACTGGTCGAGCTTGAGGTCGCCCTTAACATACAAGCAGAGGAAAGCCTTGAGCTAACACCAGATGAGAAACAAGAAGCCCTGCACAGACACCAGTCTCTGCTCGACTACTTCCGCAAGCAGTTAAAAGCGACGGCCTCACTTGCTCAAGCCGAGAACCACAGCAGCACCAATCAAGGACCCAGACCACAGAAAACCTGAGAAGGAACAGCCACAGCACCTGGTCTCAGCCCCTCTTGAGTAGAGGGCAGGCTTAACCTCCATACCCATCCCTCAAACCAGCAAGCTGCCGGTCAATCAGCTCAGCAACACCACTATCCACTCCGAAATCTCTGGCAACGACAGCGAAATCAGCGAGAAAAGTCACGATCTCCTCAATATCGCGCTGGGCCTGCTCCCATTTGGCGTAGCCCGCCCGCGCCGCCAGCGCTTGGATGGCTTTCAGCGGCGGATTCTTGCCGAAACCGGCATAGGCAGTGGCATGCTCCTGGTATGGGTGAGGGCTAAAGGTCACATCGTAGAAAGGGGCAGGCACCCAGTCGCCGGCATCATCCTGCAGGAAAGCCCAGTTCTTGCTGTGGTCGTCCTGGTTGCAGGCAAACAGGTTGAACATGGCTCTGCGGAACTGCAGCTTGCCGACCGCTGGCGACCGGCAAAGATGGCGGCTGGCCTTGATCAGATCTTCGTAATCCAGGCTGGGGGTACGGAAATCCGCATCCAGCAGGCCGCAGGCGCTGTGCATGTGGAGTCGACCCGCTTTTTGGGGATGGCTTATCCAATCGAACCGCTTTACCCCGAGCCAGGCACGGGCGCCGCTTTGCTCTGGCGCTTCGAACAGCCGCCACTCAGGCGGCTCCAGCCCCAGCTTTCCGGCCAGGTGCAGATAGACCGCTTCACAGAGCCCTTCTTCATGGCCGAGGGGCAGATTCCTGGAGGTAAACTTGACCAGCCAGGCCTCATCGCCTGGCCTCGCCACCGTGCGGCAGCGATCTGGCTCATCCGGGGAGATGTAGAACTGCGCCTTGGGTCTGGCACCACCGGAGCTACCTGCTGCCACCAGATCCGCCAGCACCTCTTCCGTCTGACCGTCAAAAAACGCCTGCGCCTCCAGACCCAGCTTCGCCAGGTCGATGTCGCCGGTTGAGGCAAGCTGGTATTCCGAGGTCGGCGAGAATGACAGGGCACCCATCCCGGAAGCCCCTACAAACGCCAGGCGATCCATGGCGGTGATCTGGGCAGGGAGAATGCCATGCTGTCGGAACACTCGGTCTTGCAGCAGGGAACCCCAACCATCAGGCAGACTATCCCCGAACAGGCCATGCAGGCCAGAATGCGGCCTTTTGGGAGCAAGCTGCAGCTCAGTGGTTGCCTTCAGGCCAAAGGGCGACAAGTTCCCGAAGCGCCCGAGATAATCGGCATCGTACTGAAAAAAGACGCCCTGCCGGTTCTGCGCCAGCACGCCTACCGTCACCGCCTGCCCCGTTGCCAGGGTGCGGGTTACCGTCAGCTTGCGGACCGGCTTAAAGGTCATTGCTCAACACCTCATCGATACTGGATGGCAACTCAGCTTCGCTGAGGGAATGGCGAGTCAGCGCATACAGGCGACGTAGATCATCCAGACTCTGCCAGAGGAATAGCAGCTGCCGGAACGAGATTTGGCCGGTGAGCTCGAATTTCTTGATGGTGGATGCTGGCACACCACTACGCGCAGCTAGCGCATCGCGAGACAGCTTGGCCTGCTTGCGCAAACGTCGCAGATGGGTGGCAAATGCCTGCTGGACATCGGCATCGTCAAGTAGAGCGACCATATCACACCTAATGGATACTATTTTGTCCAATTATCGCATTTAATGGACAAAATAGACACCATAATGCCCAATAATAGCCTCGCGGGTGCAGCAAAGACCAGGAATCGTACTGCCGTCAGCAATTTTGACCAAATCCCTGCACTAACAGACGTGAGAGTCCTGGAGCCTTATTCAGCAATAAGACCAGCGCCGGGCCCAATGAAGAATCCGCTTCCCAGATCCTCAACCCCGACCCTTCTTCATGATTAGCTACCAGCCATCCATCCAGGTAACGCCAACGAATTGTCATCTTGCTCTCCAGTGAATAGATTCACCAGAAACCCTATCGTCACGACCTGAAAAACCGAGCACGTGGACCCTGAATTCTCAGCAGCCCACCCCTCCTCCAAAAGGCCCCGCGTATTTGCTCATTAAGCTAAATCAAGGACTTAAAAGTGGTGGGCAGCATGGTGGGCAAAGCAAAAACCACTATGCAAAAACCACAATAAACTACTGTTTTTAAAATACTTTTATTTTTTAACCAACAAGAAGATCCAGAACATCGAGTAACCCATGCCCCGACGCCAGTGGACCGAGGAGCAGCAGGCAGCCCTGAACCAGCGGCGGGTACTCTTCGCCACGCGCTATCAGCACATCACCCTGAACAAGCGCCATCGTGTCAATCGCACGGCCTGCCCCTGTTGTGGCTACCCCACGCTCAGCGAGCGTGGCCGTTATGAGATTTGCGGCCTGTGTTTCTGGGAAGACGACGGCCAGGATGATGACGATGCCGATACCTGCTGGGGCGGGCCCAATGGTGACTATTCCCTCACCGAGGCGCGTCTCAATGTGCTGCTTCACGACAGCATGTACCACCCGGACAACAACACCACCGTAACCGGGCCCGACACCGCTGAAATCAACGCCATCAAACAGGCGCTGCGCGATCTGTACACACAATTGCCCGCGCAAGCCGATGCAGATTTGCCGGCTGCCTGGAAAACGCTCCTGGAACAGGAGCGCACCCTGCGCAAAGCTCGCGACAAACGCTGGAAAGCCCTCCAGGCGCCGCCCTAGCCCTGCAGCGCCTGAAAACGGCCGGCAATGTCTTTGAGATTCTGTTGCACATAATCCACGAACGCCGACATGGCTGGGGTCGGATACTTGCTCTTGGGGTACACCACACACCAGGAACGCCGCAACGGAAAACCTTCCACCGGCAGCTCCACCAATTGCCCCAACTGCAACTCGCTACGCAGACTCAGCCGCGGCAACACCGCCACCCCCAGCCCCGCCATGACCGCATGCTTGATGGCATCGTTCGCCCCCAACTCCATATAAGAACGCACGGCCACTCTGTGCTGCTGACAGAACAACTCCAGAGTCAGACGGCTGCCGGAGCCAGACTCGCGCAGTAACAGCTTCTCCCCCAGAAAGCGCCGTGCACTGATCGTTTTCGCGTCGGCAAGCGGGTGATCCGGGGCTGCCACCGCGATGAATTCGTTGTCCAGAAACGGCAGCACATTCAGCGGTTTGTCCTCGGGCACGATACCGAGAATCATCAGGTGATCCTCGTTGTCGTCCAGCCGCCGCAGCGCTTCGGCCCGGTTCACCACGCGCAAGTTCACCGTCACATCCGGGTGAGCCGCCACAAACCCCTTGAGCAGATAGGGCACCACATACTGGGCGGTGTTCACCGCCACCAGCTTTAGCTCACCGGCCACCCGGCCTTGCTGGGCGGCCAGATCCGTCTGCAGGTTTTTCAGGGATTCAAAGATGGCCGTGGCGGTGTCCGCCAACCGCTCACCGGCGGCAGTGCAGTACAGCTTGCGCCCCACATACTCGAAGACCGGCATGCCCAATGCGGACTCCAGCTGGCGAATCTGACTACTGACCGCGGGCTGGGTCAGCCCCAACTGCTCCCCGGCGCGGCTATAGCTACGAAACTGGTGCACCATCAGGAACACCTGGAGCTGGCGGAAGGTGAGACGGCTGGTGAGCTGATGCAAGGTATGGGGCATGGTGTCTCGGTGAGTTTTTGGTCGGACGTCTGACGTCGGATGCCGGACGACAAGGTCAACATCCAGAACCCTGGTGTTTAGCGTCCGTCGTCAGGCGTCAGACGTCAGACCACCCTGCAGCCCTTATAAAGCCTGGCCTCGACGCCAACCCATAAGCAATACCTTATATTTACCTAACTATATTCTGATTTCTACTTATGGATTGACCAAAATAGGCTCCTCTCCCTCGATGGAGGAGCTTTACATGCTGAAGAAAGTCCTGATTGCCAACCGGGGCGAGATCGCGGTGCGGATCATTCGTGCCTGTGCCGAGATGGGGATTCGCTCGGTGGCGATCTACACCGAGCCCGACCGCTACGGCCTGCACGTGAAACGTGCAGACGAAGCCTACTCCCTGGGCGACGACCCCATTGCCGGGTATCTGGACCCGCAGAAGATTGTCAGCCTGGCCAAGCAGGTGGGCTGCGATGCGATCCACCCGGGGTACGGGTTCCTGTCGGAAAACGCCGAGTTTGCCCGCCTGTGTGAAGAGCAGGGCGTGCGCTTTATCGGGCCCAAATCCGAGGTCATCCACAAGATGGGTGACAAGACCCAGGCCCGCGACAGCATGCGCGCCGCCGGGGTGCCGGTGACGCCCGGCTCGGAAGGCAACCTGAAGGATCTGGACGATGCTCTCGCCTTGGCCGACGACATCGGCTACCCGGTGATGCTGAAAGCTACCTCCGGCGGTGGCGGCCGCGGCATCCGCCGTTGCGACAGCGCCGACGAACTGCGCACCCAATACCCGCGGGTGATCAGCGAAGCCACCAAGGCCTTCGGCAGCGCCGAAGTGTTCCTGGAAAAGTGCATCGTCAATCCGCGCCATATCGAGGTGCAGATTCTCGCCGACAGCGACGGCAATGTGATTCATCTGTACGAGCGCGACTGCTCCATCCAGCGACGTAATCAGAAGCTGATCGAGATTGCTCCCAGCCCCCAGCTCACCCCCGAGCAGCGCAACTACATTGGCGGCCTGGCGGTGACTGCCGCCGAAGCCGTGGGCTACGAAAATGCCGGCACGGTGGAATTCCTGCTCACCGGCAACGAAGTCTACTTCATGGAAATGAACACCCGGGTGCAGGTGGAGCACACCATCACCGAGCAGATCACCGGGGTGGACATTGTCCGCGAGCAGCTGCGCATCGCCGCCGGCCTGCCGCTGAGCTATCGCCAGCAAGACATCAGCTACCGCGGCTTTGCCTTGCAGTTCCGCATTAATGCGGAAGACCCGAAGAACGACTTTCTGCCCAGCTTTGGGCGGGTGAGCCATTACTACGCGCCGGGCGGTCCGGGCGTACGAGTGGATACCGCCATCTATACCGGTTACGAAATTCCGCCTTACTACGATTCCATGTGCCTGAAGCTGGTGGTGTGGGCGCTGCAGTGGGATGACGCCATCGCCCGTGGTGAGCGCGCCCTGGACGACATGCGTCTGCACGGCATTCGCACCACCGCCAGCTACTACAAACAGATTCTCCAGCACCCGGATTTTCGCGCCGCGAATTTCAACACCAGCTTCGTGCCCGAGCATCCGGAACTGCTGCAGTACTCGGAAAAGAAACATCCCACGGAAATGGCGCTGGCCATCGCCACCGCCCTGGCCGCCCACGCCGGCTGGTAATCCGTCGCCGATAACAGGAATTGATCATGAGCAACAGCAACGCCAAGAAAGTCGAAATTACTGATGTAATCCTGCGCGACGCCCACCAGTCGCTGATCGCCACCCGCATGCGCACCGAAGACATGCTGCCGATCTGCGAGAAGCTGGACAAGGTCGGCTACTGGTCACTGGAAGCCTGGGGCGGCGCCACCTTTGATGCCTGCGTGCGCTTCCTCAAGGAAGATCCGTGGGAGCGTCTGCGCAAGTTGCGTGAAGCCCTGCCCAACACCCGCCTGCAGATGCTGCTGCGCGGCCAGAACCTGCTGGGCTATCGCCACTACGCCGATGATGTGGTGGAAGCGTTCGTACAGAAATCTGCCGACAACGGCATGGACGTGTTCCGGGTGTTCGACGCCCTGAACGATGTGCGCAACCTGGAAACCGCCATGAAGGCCGTGAATAAATCCGGCAAGCATGCCCAGGGCACCCTGTGCTACACCACCAGCCCGGTGCACACCCCGGAGCTGTTTGTGACCATGGCCAAGCAGCTGCGCGACATGGGCGCGCACTCCATCGCCATCAAGGACATGGCCGGCCTGCTCACCCCCTACGCCACCTACGATCTGGTCAAGGCGTTGAAGGAAGCAGTGGACTTGCCGCTGGTACTGCACAGCCACTCCACGGCGGGCCTCGCGCCGCTGTGTCAGATGAAAGCCATCGAAGCGGGTGTAGATCGTATCGACACTGCCATCTCTGCCTTTGCCAGTGGCACCAGCCACCCGGCCACCGAAGCCATGGTGGCGGCTCTGGCCGGCACCGAGCATGACACGGGTCTGGACCTGACCCTGCTCTCCGAAATCGCCGATTACTTCCGCGAAGTGCGCAAGAAGTATCACCAGTTCGAAAGCGAATTCACCCGCGAAGATGTGTCCGTGCAAATCAACCAGGTACCGGGCGGCATGATGTCCAACCTGGCCAACCAGCTGAAAGAACAGAACGCGCTGGATCGCATCCGCGAAGTGTTCGACGAGATCCCCCGCGTGCGTGCCGATCTCGGTTACCCGCCGCTGGTGACGCCGTCCTCGCAGATCGTCGGCACCCAGGCGGTGTACAACGTGCTCTCTGGCGAGCGCTACAAGACCATCACCAATGAAGTGAAACGGTATTTCCAGGGTGGCTACGGCCAGGCCCCGGCGCCGGTGAACCCTGACGTGCAGAAAAAGGCCATCGGTAACGAGAGCCCCATGGAAGGTCGTCCGGCGGACCTGCTGTCACCGGAACTGAACAAGCTGCGTAGCGAGATCGGAGAGCTGGCCGGCAACGAGGAAGACGTGCTGACCTTCGCCATGTTCCCGGAGCTGGGCCGCGAGTTCCTGCAGCAGCGTGCCGACGGCACCCTGAAGCCGGAAGCCCTGCTGCCCGAGCCGGTACCCGGCAAACAGAAAGGCAGCGAAGGCACGCCCACCGAATTTATTATTGATGTGCACGGCGAAACCTATGAAGTGGCCATCACCGGTGTCGGTGAAGCCGGTAGCGGCAAGCGCAAGCTGTACCTGTCTCTCGATGGTATGCCGGAAGAAACCGTATTCGAACCCCTCAACGAATACGCCGCTGAAGGCGGTGGCAGCAAACGCCGCCGCGCCACCGACCCGGGCCATGTGACCACCGCCATGCCGGGCAACGTGGTGGATGTGCTGGTGAAGGAAGGCGACGTGGTGAAAGCCGGCCAGGGCGTCATGGTGACCGAAGCCATGAAGATGGAAAACGAAATCCAGGCCAATATCGCCGGCACCGTGAAAGCGGTGTACGTGGAAAAAGGCGACCGCGTGACCCCAGGCGAGGTACTGATCGAAATCGAAGCCTGATCCTGGCTCCCACCCCGGTGGGAGCTATGCCCTTATGACCCACAAGGAAGGTGCTTCGCAGATTGGTGAATCGGGTTGGAGGTCGGACGTCAGAAGTCTGACCAACCTGTTTTCCCGCTAATCCGCGATGAACCAAAAAAAAGCCCGGCACCAGAAATGGTGCCGGGCTTTTTTGTGGTCCGGAAAAGGCTTACTTGATCATCTTCTTGATCATGTTGACCTTGTCCTTGTACGGGGCATAACGCATCTTGATATCGAACAGGGTGGTGGCCCGCAGAATACCGCGCTTGTGGGAGAACACGTCGAACGAGTTCTTGCCATGGTAGGCCCCCATGCCACTCTCACCCACACCACCGAACGGCAGGTTGGGGTTGGCCACATGCATCACCGTGTTGTTGATGCAGCCGCCACCAAACTGGGTGTTGGCCAGCACCTGGTTTTCCACATCGCGGCTTTCGGTGAACAGGTACAGGGCCAGCGGGTATTCCGGCAGCCTCTTGATGTTACCGATCAGCTCTTCAATGGAAGAATAGGTCACCATCGGCAGCACCGGGCCGAAGATTTCTTCCTGCATCACTTCGTCATCCATGCTCACATCCTTGAGCACGGTGGGCGGAATGAACTTGTCTTCACGATTGGACTCACCACCGACCAGCACCTTGGCCTTGTCGATCAGGCCAGAGACGCGATCAAAGTGACGCTCGTTGATCATGCGGCCCAGGTCCGGACTCTGGCTCGGGTTAGTGCCGTACCACTCTTTCAGGGTCGCAACGATTTCCTTTTCCAGATCCGCCTTGATGTCCTTGTGAACATGGATGTGATCCGGTGCCACACAGGTCTGACCCACGTTCATCATCTTGCCGGCCAGAATACGGCGCACGGCCACTTTCAGGTTGGCATCCTTGTGCACGATGGTCGGGCTCTTGCCACCCAGCTCCAAGGTCACCTTGGTGAGGTGCTTGGCGGCAGCCGCCATGACAATCCGGCCTACCCGCGGGCTACCGGTGAAGAAGATGTGGTCAAAACGCTCTTCCAGCAGCGCATTGGTCACCTCGGTGCTGCCCTTGAAGACCGATACGAAATCTTCGCTGAAGCATTCCTTCATCATCTTCTCCACCACGTCGGCCACGGTGGGATTGAGCGAAGACGGCTTGAGCACCGCGGTGTTACCGGCGGCGATGGCACCGATCAACGGCTGCACCAGCAGCAGGAAGGGATAGTTGTATGGCCCCATCAGCAGGGTCACGCCCTGAGGCGTGGATTCGATACGACTACGGCCCGGCTGCGCCCACAGGGTGGTGCCCACTTTTTGTGGCTTCATCCAGCTCTTGAGGTGCTTGATGGTGTGCTTGAGATCTTCATAGGCGGTACTCATTTCGATGTACGCCTCGAACTCCGGACGACCGATGTCCTGCTTGAGGGCATCGCTGATCTCGGTCTGGTATTTCACCAGGGCATTCTTCAGCTTCTTGAGCTGCTGAACGCGGAATTCATAACTGCGGGTTGCACCGGATTCAAAATAGCGGCGCTGACGAGCCACCGCGTCTGCGGCCCAGCTCTGTTTCAGATTCTCGGTTTCCAGTACGGCACCCATATTCGGCCTCCCAGGTCAGGTGAAGTTCTCCAAGCAACACCGGAGTCTTTCACGGCGCCAGCACCCTGACCATGAGCAAAGTGCTCTCGACCTGACCAAAAACATCAGCCATCGCCCTGAATACGCCAAACCTAAACATGGCATTAAAACCTGTATACCTTTCAGTCACTTATTGCCCCCATGACGTCATAAATGGAGACCTTCGCGCATCGTGACAGTGTGCCGCGGTTCGTGAATCCCTCTACTGATGGTGGCTAGGCCTGAGTCCATCCCCTAGTATCAAGCTGTCTACCTGAATGACAATCAGCAAGGGAACGCCATGAAGAAGGATCTGACTACACGCGCAACGCGGTTTGCACGCCACAGTTTGCTCGCTCTCCCGCTTGCCACCCTGATCTCCGGGTGTGCCTCGCTTGGGATGACCGGAGACACCCCGAACACCCGTCAGCACAACGAACGCACACTGGAATCGCTGACACAGCCCAGCGACCAGCAAGCCTGCTATGACCGGCAAAAAGAACCCTATACGCCGCTGGTAGATGCCCACTTCCACCCTCGCCCCTTTGGCGGGCCGCCCATCAAGGCGGAAAAGCTGCATGCCATGCTTGAAGGTCAAGGGGTTCGCTTTGTGAACTATTTCGGTATTGGCCAGATTCTGGAGCTGGACTCCGGCTGTAACTACTACCTGGATTGCCCCGGCGTCACCGCCATGCCGAGTATCAAGAACGATTTCGTCAATGGCATGGAAACCGTGGCGTACCCCAACGAAAACCTGCACATCACCCTGTCCATGACCTTCATGGACCTGGCCCATCCGGACGATATTGTCAGTCTGATTGAACTCTACGATCGCGAATACCCGGGCATGTTCAGCTGGAGCGGCGAGTTGAATGTGGTCAAACAGGCGTTGTTGAAGAACAACCATGAACCGGCCACGCTGGAAAGCATCGATCAGTGGGGGCCGTTCATGGACGTCCTGCGTGAGCGCGGCATCCCGGTCACTTTCCATTCCGACCTGGGCAACGATGCCAACCCCACTGAATTCCTGCCCTTGATGAAACACATCCTGGAAACCTACCCGGATAACAAGATCGTCTGGGCACACATGGGGCTGTCCAAAGAACTGGGCAATATGGACCCCGCTCGCCATGTGGAAATTCTCAGCGGCCTGCTCGATACCTACCCGAAACTGATGCTGGATATCTCCTGGGACGTGCTCTACAACGAGTATCACCAGTGGGGGGATATTTATGTGCCTTTCCTGAACCAGTATTCCACCCGAATCCTCCCGGGCACCGACTTTGTGGCCGCAGCCAGCAAACCGGATGACCAGTATGGCAAGGAACTGGAAGTCACCAGCCGGGTATTGCGCGCCCTGGATGACGAGGCCTTCCAGAATATTGCTCTTGGCGCCAACTACTTCCGCCTGATGGATCTCGATTACAACGCCCCCAATGTCTGCCCTGCAGATGACAACAGCAACCGCTGATAAAAAGGGAACCGGGAATGCGAACTATCACCCCCATTTCGGCAGCGCTTTGCGCTGCCTTGCTTGCTCCGCCACTGATGGCTGATACCTCTGACCAGGAGGTGCAACGCCAGCTCGAAGAATTGCGCTCCATGCGCAATAACCTTGAACAACAAAGTCAGGAATTCGATCAACGCATCCAGCAGCTGGAAACTGAACTGTATGGAGAAAGCGCCCCCACGCCAGCCAGCAAACCGCAGCCCGGCACCAGTCTCGGCTACCGGCCGGGCAAGGGTTTTAACCTGTTCAGTTCGGATATGGGGGAAGTCAATTTTGGCGTATTCAGTTACACCCGCTACCTGAACCAAAAAGATTTCGATCGCACCTACACCGACAGTTTCGGCAACACCAGCAACATTGATCCGCGTAACGACATCCAGTTCCAGAAGGTCAACATGAGCTTCAAGGGCTGGATTTTCGATCCCAAACTGAACTACCTGTTCTATACCTGGACGTCCAACACCAGCCAAGGTGATCCCGCTCAGGTAGTGGTTGCCGGTAACGTGAGCTACCACTTCAACAAGGCCTTCAAGGTGTTCGCCGGTGTGGGCGCCCTCCCCTCAACCCGCTCCACCAACTACACCTTCCCCAACTGGCTAAAGAACGACCACCGGACCATCGCTGATGAGTTTTTCCGTGGCTCCTACACCATGGGCGTCTGGGCAGAGGGTGAGCTCGCCGAAGGGGTGCAGTACCGTACCATGCTGGGTAATAACCTGAGTCAGCTGGGTGTGAGTGGTACGCAGCTGGATGACGGGCTGAACACCTTCTCCAACGCCCTGTGGTGGATGCCAACCACCGGTGAGTATGGCCCGGGTGAAGAATTGGGCGACTTCGCATTCCATGACGAGCTGGCCACCCGCTTTGGTGTGCATTACACCTACAGCCGGGAAGATGCCCAGTCCCAGCCCGGCACCGATACGGTAGAAAACTCCCAGATTCGCCTGTCCGACGGCACCCTGATCTTCCAGTCTGATCCCTTTGATAATGGCACCCAGATCAATCAGGCCACCTATCAGATGGCGGCCATCAATGCCGGGATGAAATACCGCGGCTGGTTCCTGGAAGCTGAGTTCTACCATCGCTGGGTCGATAACTTCGATGCCACCGGCCCACTCCCCAAGGACAGGCTGGATGACAAGGGCTATCAGGTACAGGCTTCCATGATGGCCATTCCCAAAACCCTGCAACCCTATGTAGCCTACTCGGAAATTCAGGGGGAATACGGCACCCCTCACGATCTGAGCGTGGGCTTCAACTGGTATCCGTTCAAGCGCAAGGAGTTCCGTTTTAACGTGCAGGGGCTGTATCTGAAAGATTCGCCGGTGGGCTACAGCAGCGTGCCCTTCCAGCTGGGCGGCAACGGCTGGGCCTTTACCACGGATATGGTGTTGGCGTTTTAAGAGGCGCTTCACGCAGACAGCACGCTAACGATAAAACCGTAGGGCGGAAATTTCCGAAAGGAAATCTCCGCCTTTTTTATGGTTCATCGCGAATTTCCGGGAAAGCCCGATTTAATCCCCCCTTTGACGTAGGAGCGTCCAGCGGGTTATACCCGCAGATACTTGGCCGCTTTGCTGTCCGCTTTTTTGGCCAGCGGTTTCAGCTCTGCAATTTTCTTGCAGACTTCCTCACACTCTTCCTTGCTCAGCGCATGGCCTTCCACCGCCTTGTGCAGCTGGGACATGTAGTTGTCCAGCACTGAAATCACGGAAAGGTGAATCACCGGCGCCATAGACGCCTTCTTCTTTTCTGGCCGCTGTTGACGGTGTGCCTGCTCCCAGCGTTTTTCAAATTCCTTGTGGCTTAGTGACATGATTTTCTCCTCGTTCAGAACGTCAACTTGCTGACGCTGATCGCGTCCAGTGCCAGTTCACCACCGGCAATCCCTTCCAGAGACACCGGCAGACTGATGTCATTGATGGACACCTTGCCCAAACCGGCGGCCAGGCTGGCGTCGCTCAACGTCATACTGCCCACGTTAAGGTGCACGGTCGGCGTCACCGCCACACTGACCTTGAGAATACCCACGTCGATACCCAGGGACTTGTCTGATGCCGTCGCATCCGCATTGAAAGCACCACTGGTCGCCGCCGGCATGCTGATCGCCGGAATAGCCACGTTCTCCAGGCTGGCGCCCGGCAAGCGGAGCGGCTGAACGGGTGCAGCCCGATTGACACGCAGCGCCTCGCCACCGGCGGACGGTACCGTCACGGAACTCAGCGTCAGATCACCGACGCCCATCCCCGAAATGGTCAAGCCCGCCCCTGGCAGGCTCAGCTTGTCGAGGCGCACCCCGGCCAGTTCCAGACTCCCCAGATCCAGCTGATCGATGGGACGCATGTCCGCCACCAGGCCAGGAATATCGATAGTGGGGATCTGCAGGTTGATATCCCCCAGATCCGGCACCGTGATCGTGCCCAGGTCCACCGGGATATCCAGGCTGCCCATATCCTCGCTGCCATCCCAGCTACCGATCCAGCCAAGGTCAATTTCCCAATTCAACCGGAATCCCAGCTCCACAATGCTGCGCACCTGGTTGAGTACTGCCTTGGCGTTATTGACGCTGGCAGAACCACTTTCCACCTTGAGGCTGCCAATACTGGCACTCCCCAGATTGACCTTTTCGACCTTGAGATTATTGAGCGTACCGCTATCGACGCTGACCTGATCAATGGCGATTTTCCGGGAAACCTGGGCACCTATGAGCCCAAGACGGGTGAGTAAATCCCTGGACACCGGCAGGGAGTCCAGCAGACTGTCGGCAGACAGTCGTTCTTTCAGTGACATGGAATATTGCCTCCTGGCAGAGTTTCATGGCCATGCAGTCCTGCATGGCGGGGCCAACATACCCCCCATGGCTAACCCCGCCTATTCATCCAAAGGACTAATTCCCCGCGAATTGAACCCGGTTGGCAGGCAGAGAGAGAAGAACCTCCGCTGGCTCCTCGCCCCGCTCCAATCACCCCGCATTGCACGCTATACTGGCCAGCCCATCAGGCACCAGGAGTGAGATCGAGTCATGCCCTCTTTTGATATTGTTTCCGAAGTGGATGAAGTCGCCCTGCGTCACGCAACGGAAAACGCCAACCGGGAACTGGCCAGCCGGTTCGACTTTCGCGGCGTAGAGGCCAGCATCGAACAGAGCGGGCTGGCGGTCACCTTCAAGACCGAGTCGGATTTCCAGGTTCAACAACTGGAAGAGATTTTTACCAAGAATGCCGTCAAGCAAGGGATCAGCCCGGCTGGCGCCGACCGCCCTGACAAGCCAGAGCACAGTGGCAAGACGTTTTCGCTGACACTGACCTTTCGCCAGGGCATTGATCAGCCCACCGCCAAACAATTGGTCAAGCTGATCAAGGAAGCCAAGCTCAAGGTCCAGGCGTCTATCCAGGGCGACCAGGTTCGTGTGACCGGCAAGAAACGCGACGACCTGCAGGAAGCGATTGCCGTGGTGAAGGGCTCAAAAATCGAGACGCCGCTACAGTTCAACAACTTCCGCGACTAAACTCCTGTGCCGCAGACCGTTGCGGTCTGCGGCATACTTCCGCTGGCGGCGTTAGCCGCAGCTGCCTCGCACTTCATTCCAGCTCCAGCCAAGAATGTAATCAATGCTGCCGCTGATGGCATGGAAAGAATCCGTTTCCGAGGTGGAGGGCTCCGCCTTTTCACGGTTGACCTGGCGATGTCCGGTCGTGCTTTGATAGCAATAGTTCACGTATACCGTCTGGTTACAGTTGTTCTTGAGCGTCATCAAATATCGCTGCCCATTGTCATGCTGCACACTGACGGAAGCGCAGTACTGGGGGCTGGCCAATGCAGGCACCGACAGCGCCAGCAGCACCAACCCGATCACACCCTTAATGCGTTTCATACATCCCCCTCATAATGACGTTTTGTGGCGACACCCAACGATCGGGTATCGCCACAAGACTAGCCCTGCAGGGGGAAGTCCACATCCCCCATATGAGGGATACGGTGATGTGAAAGAGTTAACGAAACAGCTTTTTCACCGGTGTGAAGGTGGTATCCGCCTTGAGCTGCTTCACCTGTTTCGGGAATTGTTCCTTACGGGCTTTTTCTCCTAACCACATCAGCGCCTTATTGGCGCCGGGGGTCGCCATGCGTGCCAATTCAAGGCCCGCACGCAGGGGCGCCTGCGCCGGCCAGAAGTATTTGGCGCGAGTGCGCGGCAGGCCGAGGGTATCGCCGGCTTCATCACCGAGGATATAGCGTGTAAAACCGGCGCGCAGGGTGTACTCCAGCTTGCCCGCCTGCTTCGACAACCAGCCATCCCGGTTTTGCAGGGAGGCATTGGCCAGTGCCTCTCCCAGACGACGGGAGTCCTCATCGCTGTCACCGATAGTGGCAATCAAGTGATACAGCGCGCGCATGCTGTCCTGTTCATTGGTGGGCAGTATCCGTTCCTCCACCCCCATCAGGTAACCCACATAACGCCACAGGTGCACCACCGCTTCCCGTTCGCGACGGGAGAACAGGTAGCCCATGGCGCGCAGCCCGGTGAGAAAAATCACCGAAAACTCCAGAATGGTTCCCATGGAATCCCACTGATTGAGGGGGTAACCCCAACGCATATCCCATTTTTCAGACTTGAGCAGCATGGCGCGCACCTGGGCATGCATCATGCGCACCCGCACTGCGCTCTTGAAGCCTTCCTGATCGCGCTCCAGCCCGCCAGGGGTGGTCACGTCCATCCAGAATTTTCCGGTTTCCACCAGACGACGGTTGGCCATGCGGTCCAGCTGCCCGGTAAACACCAGCGGCTTGGCGGCGGCGCCAGCCAGATAGCCTCCCATCAGGGACATATTGCGCAGCACCAGCTCCCCGGACAGCCCCACCCGGTAAGACACTTCGCAGCCAAGGCGCAGCAGATCACGATCCAGCCAGATCGGTTCATGGTCCACCTGCCGGAACAGATCCACCAATGCGGCAGGCGGGTTGTCGATGGAATCGATGCCCTGCTCAAGCGCCTGGTCCAGCAGCTTGCGGCCATGCCCGGCAGGCAGCTCGCCGTACAGGGAGACCACCGCATCGGCCAGCGGGTCGCCAGACAGAATGGATTCACGAATCACCGCCATTTGCCCCTCGGTGGGCTGCGGATCGGAGCGCAGGATCCACTTGAACAGGGCACGCGTGCGGCGCACACCGGCACGGTTGGGATCACCCACCCGGTTGAGCTGAAGTGGGTCCAACGGCAGTTCCTGCATCATGGCAGTCATGGGGAGCTCCTTGCCTGTGTCTGTGGAGATTCAAAACCCGTGAGTTTTGAGATGAGACTAACAGTGCTCCCCGCTCTCCCCCATGACAATAGCCCTCATGACGACTGTCCTTTCCTGACAGAAACAAACGTGGCAGTTTTATTCCCTCTGCATGCTATTCGCCACTTACCATTCTGCCGCCCACCACCACATCGGAGTTGCTATGGAGCAGTCGTTCTGGGAAAACAAATGGGCCCGCAACGCGGTTGAGGCACTGTTTGCACAGCATGACATGGCCCCCTGACCGCCCGTTGACCAGGTGGCACCTGTTACCAAGCGGAAACATTAACCGTGTATCAAGGCGATATCTTTGGTTCATCGCAGATTTGAGGGAATGCCTCGCAGCACGCCCCCATGCTGTAGGAGCGTCGCTCGCGGCGCGATAAGCAGAACCGTTAAAAGCAATGTTTATCACAGAGGACACAGAGCTTAAGACCGTCTTTTCTCAGTGGTCTCTGTGGTTTGATCCAAGCTTGGGCAATCGCGCCGCCAGCGACGCTCCTACGGATAGGGGGGAGGATCAAATCGGGCTTTTGCAAATCCGCGATGCCGATGAAGTCTCCGCTCACTACCGTGACCACGATATGGAGATACGCTGCCTTTCCTCAAAGAATATCCTTGAATATGAACCCGGATTTCGGGAGAGAGGACTCACTGCACAGGAAGAAAGTTGCTGGCAGTTGATGCCGGCAGGCTCATTGCGCTGAGCAGCCACGACTACCAAGGCAACACCGAGCCATCGCTGTGCCAGAAGGTGCCACTGTTTTCCAGTGTCAGCTCATCCATGCGTTTTACCAGCGCGGCCGCAGCGTCTTCTTTCGTCAGGTGACCGCTGTTGCCCGTCATATCGGTTTTCACCCAGCCGGGATGCAGAATGGCCACGGCGATGCCTCGGCCATGGAGATCCAGCGCAAGGGATTTGCCTGCGGCATTCAAGCCGGCCTTGCTGATCCGGTAACCATACTTGTGCCCGGAGCTGTTATCCGCAATCGAGCCCATCCGTGAGGTCATCAACCCCACCTTTGCCCCCGCTTTCATGTTCGGCAAGAGCGCCAGGGTGGTGCGGATTGGCCCCAGCGTGTTGACCTCGAACTGCTCACGTATCTGGTCAAAGTCCATGTGATCCAGCGATTCGCTCAACATGATGCCGGCATTGTTGTAGAGCATATCCACCTGTGTGTCCGCTACTGCGCTGGTCAGATTGGCGATCCCGTCAGGGTGACTCACATCCACACTGTCAATCACCTCTACCCCACTTTCCAGCAGGGCCTTGGAGGGGGTGCGGCAGGTGGCCAGCACACGTTCGCCACGGGCCTTCCACGCCTGGGCCATAGCCAGACCAATGCCACGGCTAGCGCCGGTAATCACGATTGTTTGACTCATTGCTCACTCCGGTTCATGTTCACTTGAAGGGTGACGTTAACGTCCCCACAGTGAACACATGCACCTTGTGCATTTCAACTTCCGAAACCCGGATCAAGGAGTTCCCATGAGCATTTCCGTCGGCGACACCCTCCCCAATGTCACTATCAAGACCAATGGCGAAAACGGCCCTGAAGATTTTTCCACTGGCGATTTTTTCAAGGGACGTAAAGTGGTGCTGTTTGCCGTACCCGGGGCATTTACTCCCGGCTGCTCCAACACTCACATGCCGGGCTTTGTAGTGAATGCCGATGCCATTCTGGAAAAAGTCGATGCCATCGGCTGTATGGCGGTAAACGATGCCTTTGTGATGGATGCCTGGCAAAAAGACCAGAACGCCGAGCACATCACCATGCTGGCAGACGGCAACGTGGAGTTCACCAAGGCCCTCGGCCTGGAGCTGGATGTTTCTGCCGCCGGCCTCGGCACTCGCTGCAAGCGCTTTGCGCTAATCGCCAATGATGGCGTTGTGGAATATCTTGGCGTGGATGACAAGGGTGTGGACAAAAGCAGCGCAGAGTCAGTGCTGGCCCAACTGGGCTAATCATTTACAGAGCCCGGTGAAAATACTGAGGGAGCAATCGTTCGACCGCGAAGGTCCCAGGCCAACCCTTGATTCGCGGTGGAACCACCGCTCCCACAGTTTCCGTTAGCGCTGTGGGTGCCCCTGTGGCGCCCAGCAACGCTTTCCTGTAAGGAATTCGACACCGGTAGACGCCCTCAGCAAGCAGATCCACAAAGCAGGAGCGTAGGTTATTCGCTCCGCTCACCCTTCGGGCCGCCCTGCGGGCGTTCCTTCGCTGCGCTCGGTGGCAGCGCGATCAACCTTTTTAATTCCCCGATATTCGATTCCGCTCAACGAACCGGGTGGAGTCCGTGCCAAAAGACCCGCCATAACTTTCCCTCACCATGATCCGGTCACCGATGCCATGCAAACGATACTGATCAAGCATGGTCAACCCGTAATTAGGCAAGTGAGTGGTATCCACTTCCTTGTTGGTCTTCTCGCTGGCCGTCACCTTGTGGTCAACGTAATTCTGTTCGTAGGCCAATTCGAGCAAGGGAGCGTTTTCATCCACATCGGCCACCGCATGGCCATAAATGGAGCGGTCTTCGTCATCATGAAAATCCGGCTGGTAATAGGGCCAGATCTCTTCTTCAAGAAAGTTTTCACGGAACCAGTGAGGCGAGAACGAACTTTGCCCGGTGGCAAGAAAAGCACCGCGAATACGTGAGGAAACCTGACGCACGGGCGACGGATCACCGGGGTTCGCCAACTCCTTTACGGCAGCATGAATCCCTGCCCCTGCTCCCAACGACGACCCGGTGATAAAAATATCGTCCGGATTGATATTGAACACCGCTGCGTGATAACGGAAAAACTGGATCGCGTGACTCATGTCATCCCGCGATACCGGGTAACCCTGCTCATCCAGATCCTTTGCCGGGTGACGAAAATCCAGCGCCGCGACCGTCACCCCCCCTGCACCGCCACCGCCTATTTCCAGATAGGACTCAAGCGTCCCTTTCTTGGGCCCCAACAGGGTTTCCTTGTTGTTGTTGGCCGAATGGGCGTAGAGGATCAGGGTGTTGGGTTCTCCCGCATGCACCCGGCCATCAGACGTCGGATAATACACATCAATACGCAACCCGTTTGGCTCGCTATCCGGCCCCACCAGAGGCAACCAGCTAACCGTGCTGTCGCCATAATAAATATTGCTGTAGTAGCCACATACCGGGTTGCAGCTACCGCTGGCGTGGAAATGCTGATCCATCACATCGCTGTTAAAGGGGGGCGGTACGTCTGCGCCCGCAGGCGGTGTTGATGCCACAATAGTCCTGGCACCACAGGCCTGCCCGCCCTCATCCGCATTCACACAAATTTCCACATCGATGCTGTCACCGTTTTCCAGCCCCCAGGGGTACGTGACCGAAAACTCGTCACCATCATGGTCACCTTTACTGCGGGTCGCCAACAGGTTTCCGTCCACATAGTAGTAATGGCTTGAACTGGTCGGCTTGAGAACATCGTAAAAAATATCGAAAGGCTGACCCGGTGGCACATGATCCTTGATGCCAACGGTATGGATTTCCACTGCCTGCTTGAGCTCAAGAACCTGGCCTGCACGCACACGAATAGCATCACAGACCAGCTCATTGCCCTCTTTCAGACAGATCCGGATATCCTTGCTCACACCCGCTGAGAAACCGCCCGGATAGGTCACAGAGAAACGCCCGGCCTCACTGCCCATTGCGCTGTTGGAGCGTGTCAGCTTGAGGCTGTTATCCACGTAGTAGTAGTGGTCCGAATTACTGTCAGCAGTGACATCGTATTCCACAACAAAGGGCTGGTTGGGCGTGACCACATTACCGTGGTCCACAGCGAGAATACGAACCTGAAACGGCGCAGCCACCAATGTTAGCGGTAGCCATACCCACACAAGACAGATTGCATATCGCATTACCCGTAGAGAGCCTTTCATGTCCCTCCTCCTGCGCGGTGTGCGCCAAAATCAGGGGATGGAACGAGCATAGGCTTGGGTGAATTGCTGCGCCATGGACAGGCCAGTTTTTTGATGCAGGCACAGAGAATTTTATTCCTGAGGCTAATAGCCCACAGCAGAAACCCTCTTCACCTGTCTAATCGGTAGATCAGGGGTTTGACCTAGGCTAGATTTCCAACGCAAGACCGAGCGTTCCGGTGAAGTCATCTTTTTCCGGGGTAATGCCGTTGCTGTCCGGCTGGGGGCTCTCGATCCGCTTCCAGGTTCCTGAAAGACGCAAATCCAGCCGCTCGGTCAGATCCACATCGAGCGCCAGATAAAAATCGTGTTTGGCCCTGCCTGCCTTGCTCTCTGTCAGGGTCACCTGGTAATCCATTTCCAGCTCGATATTGTCCGTCAGATCCTGATCATAGAAGGACCCCAACAACACCGCGGGCGTCGACACTGTGCGGTCTTCACCAGGGGCCACATCCACATATTCGGTGCGCTGATAACCCGGACCGATGGAAACCGACCAATCCAGTTTCGGGGTATCATAAATTTGATAACCCGCACCAAAACCGACCGTCCATTCAGCCTCACGGTTCTGAAAGGGGTCACGGTAATATTCCGCTTGTACCGGCCGAAAAAACCAACGATGACTGATGCGGTAATCATGCGTCAGACTGGCGGTATGGTTGTTCGCCAGCTCTTCTGATTCCGACTCGGAGTAGTTGCCGGTATAACTCATCCGCGTGTTGTTTTTCACGGTGCGCCGCTTCAGCACCGCCTTGGCATTGGCATCCTTCTGCTCCACATTCCCGCTACGGAAATTGAAGCCCACCGAAATATCGGCGGTCCACAGATCAAATTCCCTGGGTGACGCGGTGGCAATTCCTACCACCCGCTCGAACGCCACCGGCTCACCACCAATGAGCAGCTTGCCCTTTTCTGTGGTCAGGCGGCCAAGCACGATCTCGCCCCCATCCAGTAGAACGGACATGGTGCGGCCCGTACGGATATAGGCGACATCCTCCCAGTCGATGGAAATCAGATCGAAGTGATCACTGTCGATCTCGATGGCCTCGTCATTGAGCACCTTGAGTCGCCCCTTGATCCATTCGCCAGTATCCAGCTGGATCCAGTCCCATTGCTGGACATCAAACGAGGGGGGCTGCCAGATTTCCGGAGGGGTGCTAGCGGTATCGAAGGTCTGATCCGCAGCCAGGGCAGCCACCGGGCAAGCAGCCACAACAAAAGAGGCAGCCTGAACGGCTGCCCTTGCAGCTCGCCCGGAACGAAAACCGGGCGAGGAATGCCGGGCGGTTTTCACCGCCCGGTTATGTACGACTTTTTTCATTACTTACCGTAAGGTTTGGCCTCGTACGGGTTACCCCCCAGTGCCGCTGAAATATCGGCAATGGCCTTCTGGGCACGTACGCTGTTACCGGCAGCATCCAGCGGCGGAGAAATGGCCGCAATACCGAACTTGCCAGGGGAAACCGCGATGATACCACCGCCAACACCACTCTTGGCAGGCAAACCGGTCTTGTACAGCCACTTGCCCGCATCATCATACAGGCCAGCAGTCGCCATCACCGCCAGGATTTCCGGCATATCTTCCGGCTTCACCAGCTGCTTGCCGGTGACCGGGTTGGTGCCTGCATTGGCCAACGTTGCAGCCATGGTTCCCAGGTCTTTGGCGTTCACACCCACAGAACACTGACGGGTATAAATGTCGGTGGCCTGCAGCGGGTCACCTTCAATGTGGCCATAGGCATACATCAGGTGAGCGATGGCCTGGTTACGCTGATTGGTATCCGCTTCGGACTTGTAGATATCTTCCAGCACGGTAAGTTCCCGGCCAGCAAAATCACTGTAGTAACCCAGGATCTTGTTCCAGATTTCGTTGTAGCTCTTGCCCGAGACCATGCTGGTGGTGGTAATCGCACCGGCGTTCACCAGCGGGTTCATTTCGTGGCCCTGGTGCTGCTCGATGGCATAGATGGAATTGAACACCTGGCCGGTGGCGTCCACGCCCACATTTTTCGGCAGGGCATCAATGCCTTTCTCTTCAGTCACCTTGGCCATGGTAAAGACCTTGGAGATCGACTGAATGGACACTTCCGATTCAATATCGCCGACGGTGTAGACCTTGCCATCCACCGTGACCAGGACGATGCCGAAGATATTGGAATCCACCTTGGCCAGCGCCGGGATGTAATCCGCATTGGCGCCTTCCTTCAGGCCCTTGTACTTGTCATAGGCCTTTTTCAGGGCATCGTTGATATTTTTCTCGGTCAACTTGCTGTCCACCGGCGAGGCCGCCGGTGCATCTGTTTCCGCCGAGCAGCTGGCACTGGCCATCGCCAGCATGCCAGCGAACATCAGACTGAAAAACTTACGCGAATATTGCATTGCTCATGCTCCCTCTGAGTGAGTCGTTGTTCTTACAGCAGGTTGCCGCTGGAAAAACTGTATTTGACGCTGAACTGCACACGGCGGTCATAGCCGGTGGTGCCATCATTGGCGGTACGTTTGCCGAACAGATACTCCATCCCCATCATCACTTTGTCATTGGGGGTATGCAGCAAGTTAACGGACGCATACTCGCCCTTGTTGAAGGCATCTGCGGTCTGGAAATCCATGTTGTCGATTTCCGTGGAGCTGTAGCCGAACGACGTGCTGTAGGCGTCGTTCCAGTAGTGATCGTAGTAGGCGATGATGCCGGTAAGCGGCACGACTTTGTAATCGGGGTCTGCCGCATCACCATCCGGCGCCATATCGACACCGCCATCATTCATGTAATTGGAAATACCATTACCGTGAACCACACCCAGAATGATGCGATCCTTTTCAAACATATTGATCGTTGAGGTCAGGTTAACCCCCCAACCCAATTCGCTGTCGTCCGGGCTGCCATCGGGGCCACCGGGGGTGTCATAGCCCACCTGCCGGAGAATACCTGCCACCTGGAAGTGGCCCCAGTCGCCAACCTGGCGAAAATGGGCAGTAATATCCGGGTATTCATCGTCACCCGACGTGCCAGGATCCAGACCGCTGTCGACACCACTACCCGGGTTCTCAATAGCAACGGCGACAGTCGAATCCCCGCTCACCGGGGTCCAGCGAATCTGCGGATTACGCAGGAACACCATCCCGGACGGGCCCCAGTAATCGATCACGTTGGGGAATACATCGCCGTCCATGAACACACTGTTGGTCTGGCCGGCAAGAATGGATTTCCACTCACCATAGGCATGGCGAAGACGAATCGTGGTCTGACCCTCATCCGCGCCGACACCAAACATATCGAACTCGAATTTGGTGGTCAGCTCGCTATCACCGGCCATGGTGCTGGCGTTTACGCCCAGACGGCTCTGACGAACACTCAACACGGCCTGACCATCGCTGCCCACGGTGTCCTGGTCGTAAGGAATACGCCCGGGCCTCAAGGTGTCCTCCCACTCGGGAGTCACACGATCAAAGCCCTGCACATAATCCACCATGCCAAAGCCATACACTTCGAAAGAGGAATCTGCCACAGCAGTCAGAGGGGCCAGCAGCAGCGCTGCGCCGAGGCCACGGAGAGAAGTCGTACCCATAGTCATGCATCCCTGTTTGTTCTTGTCGCCGCAACCCGATCCCTGTTGCTGGAACCAGTCGCGCTCCCAAGCGGTAATTGCAAATTGGTCCGACTGTGATATGAACACATTATCAACCCGGAGTCACGACACTGACACACCGTTATCGCACTTTAATGACAACGGCATCACACTCCCTTCACAGATGCATGAAAACCGTCGCGTTATTGTGGCGTCTTTACTGAATAACAAGACTCAAAGGGAGTTCTTGCAAAGGAGGTCCGGCAACAACGATGAGCATTCTTCAGCTTCCCCATGCCCGCCCTGCTGCCATCCTTCTGGATTGGCATGCGACCCTGGTCGATACTCATGACGCCATGTACCACGCGGTGGATGACGTGCTTCCGCACCTCGAAGAACTGGACCTGTGGGACCGGCTTCTCGACCCTGACGATTCCAAAACCATCGAAGATGCCAAGCTGCTGATCTATGTAAAAGATCACCGGCGCCTGCATCCCAAAATTGTTGCCCAGCGAAAAATTTCCCGTACCGATATTTTTGAAGTGCTGTTTGGCAGTGATCAGGACGCCAAAGGTCGCGCCCATCAAGCCTTCGATAATGCTTACAAAAAATACGTTGAGGATGTCCACCCGCTGGAAGCCGACATCCGCCAACAACTGGAACGCATCCGGGCCATCGACATTCCTACCGGCCTGATTTCCAATCGCAAACGGGATTTCCTGGAACATGAACTGGCACTGGTCGACGGTACTGGCTGGGAAGACCTGTTCGATGTGGTGGTATGCGGCAGCGACGTTGAGCGCCGCAAACCCGCCCCGGACATGTTGCTCGAAGCCTTGAACCGCCTACACCTGCCCGCCGACGAACGCTGCTGGTACATTGGCGACAGCACCACCGACGTAATTGCCGCCAAGGAAGCCGGCATCACCTCCATTTTCTACAATGGCGCCGGTTGGCCGCAAAGCTGGCTGGACAAGATTTTTCCGGACACCATCAAGCATCCGCACCGACCGGATGCCGTCGTCGGCAGCATTGCGGAACTGGCCGATCTGGCGCGACATCTGCTGGCCCAGCACAAGAGAGTCGTCCGGGCGCAATCCTGACAGGCCGGAGAATTGGCCCAGTTGCACCCGTATCCCAACGCCTTTGGTGGTACATTCGTGCCAACAAACTCCACAGGACCGCACAATGAGCCAACCTCGCCTGCATGTTTTTACCGATGACGCCCTGGGTACCTGCGATGCCACCGAGCTTGCCCAGCAACTGGCTCAGGGTGGCGTCAGTGCCAGCGAGGTCACCGAAGCGGCTATTGCCCGACTGGAGCGGGCCGCGCCCCTGAACGGATTGACCCTGGCCGCGTTCGATACCGCCCGCCAGCGAGCGAAGCAAAATGCGTTTTCCGGACGCTTTGCCGCAGTCCCCAGCCTGATCAAAGACAATATCGACATAGAAGGGCTTGCGACCCTCCATGGCAGTGCCGCCATGGGACACAAACCCATGAAAAAAACCAGTGCGCTAGCCAAACAGTATCTGGCCCAGGGCTTTAACCTGCTGGGCAAAAGCAGCTTGCCCGCGTTTGGCTTCACCGCCTCCACAGAAATGGCCCACAGCCCTGCGACCCGCAACCCCTGGCATCTGGCGCATTCTGCAGGGGGCTCTTCCGGTGGCAGCGCGGCCCTGGTGGCGGCCGGCGCCGTTCCCATCGCCCATGGCAACGATGGCGGCGGCTCCATCCGCATTCCCGCCGCGGCCTGCGGGCTGGTGGGACTCAAATGCACCCGCGGCAGACTGGTGACCCAGGAAGCCGGCAAGGCCCTGCCAATCAATATCATCAGTGATGGTGTGCTGACCCGCACCGTGCGCGACACGGCCAATTTTTTTGCCGAAGCGGAAATCAGCTATCGCAACCGCAAACTGCCACCTATCGGCCAGGTCAGCGGCCCGGGGAAACAGCGCCTGCGCATCGGCCTGATGGTGGACTCCATTGCCGGTGATCCAACCTGTGCGCAAACACGCCTTGCGGTAGAGGCCACAGCCAAACGCCTGTCGGACCTGGGGCACCATGTAGACGTGGCACAGATTGATCTGCCACAACGCTTCGTGGACGACTTCCTGCTGTATTGGGCCATGCTGGCCTTTTTCGTCAGCAAGTTCGGTCGTGTACTGTTCCCCCAGGGGTTCGACCGGCAGCAACTGGACCCGCTGACCCTCGGCCTTGCCCGTTATTATCAGCAACGGTTCCTGAAGACCCCGGGCATGTTGCGTCAGCTCCGCCAGAGCCAGGCCCGTTACGCCGAAGTCTTCAGCCAGTTTGATGTTATGCTCACGCCTGTACTGGCTCACACCACACCAGAACTCGGTTACCTGGGTGCCGCCGTGGACTTCGACACCCAATTGGAACGCCTGCTGCGCTATACCACCTTCACCCCGGCCAACAATGCGGCAGGTAGCCCCGCCATCTCCCTGCCGCTGGGACAAGCAGAAAACGGTTTGCCCATTGGCGTTCAGCTCAATGGACGCCACGGCGACGAACGCACCCTGCTGGAACTGGCGTTTGAGCTGGAAGCAGAGCAACCGTTCCGTCGCCTTGATCAGGTTTGAGGAGCCCACGCCCGCACAGGAAGCGCACGGGGTTTTACACAATCTGGGAGCACTCTCATGGAAGATCTGGCCGATGCCCTCGTGCGTGGCATCGCTCGTGCGTTCGGCTTTTTTATCATCAACGTGCTATTTGAATTCTGCTTCTATTATCTTGGCTGGGTTATCATCAAACTCGTGACACTGGGCCACTTGCCACGGGGCGAGCACCAGAATGGTTGGAGGTCCCATAGCCATGAGGGAACCTGGGTCAGCGCCATCGGCCTACTGGCGTTTGTCATCGCCGGGATGCTGGGATGTTATCTTGCAGGCCTGCTTTAACGGGGAAGACGATGAACAAAAACACAATCAGTGGCGGTGTCGTTCATGATCTACCTCGTGATCTTCGCGATGCGCTATTAACCGATCAGGCCATGCTGACCCAGTGGGAAGACATCACCCCCCTGGCCCGTAACGAATGGATCTGCTGGATTGAGGATGCCAAGAAGGCGGAAACCCGTGCCGGCCGCATTCAGCGAGCACAGGAAAATCTGGTCGCCGGAAAACGTCGACCCTGCTGTTGGCCCGGCTGCCCACACCGGGAACGTACCGGCAAGGCGTAGCCGATAAGAGATTATTGATGAATAGAAGGATCGCCCCCATCAGCGAAACTGACTCGGCGACACCCCGTACCACTTCTTGAACGCCCGAGAGAACGCACTCACCTCGCAAAAGCCCAACAGAAACGCCATCTGCGTCACCGTCATGCCTGGCGTGCGCAGGTGCCGTTCTACCAGTGTCTTGCGGGTGTCTTCCACCAGCTGTTTCCAGGTCAGCCCCTCCTCACTCAAGCGCCGCTGCAGGCTACGGGTACTCATACAACACTCTTGCGCCGCATCAGCCTGGGCCGGCTCCCCATCCGGCAGGCGCTGCTCGATCCACAAGGCCAGCTTACTGGCCAGTGAAGCCTGTTCTGATGCCGCCAAACGCTGAGCCAGCGTCGCATCCAACATGGCCGCCAGCTGAATATCACTGGCCGCCAACATCTGCTGGGCATTGGCCTTGTCGAACGCCAGGCTGTAATGGTCTGCCTCAGTCGCCTCACAACGAAAGTAACGGCCCATGGCCTGGCGCAATCCTGTTTCTATCCAGGGCGGCGCCGATACCGCCACCGGGTTATGTTCCCGGTGAATGCGAATACGTAGCAAGCGCACGATAGTCGCCATGACAAACACAATTGCCTGGGGGTGCGGTTGATGATCGGTATTGGAGCTAAAGCGTAACGCCACACTTTGGTCGTCGACAATCAACTCGGTGGCAACCAGATCGCTGATCAGCCGGTGAAAGCGGGTAATCCGGTTGAGCACGCTGTACAGATCGCCCCCTGCCGCCACGGCCAGCCCCAACGCCCCGAAAGTGTTGTATTGGGCATGCCGCGCCACCTCAATGGCCATGCCGGGATCATTCAGTTCCTGCAGACAGTCATCCAGCAAAGCCGTGGAAATCTCGGCATCCAACTTTGCCTCGGGATCCCGCACCATCTGTGGATTCAGCCCATTGCGGCGCAAAATGGCGTCACCATCCAGACCCCGCTCATGCAGCAAATGCAATAACGGCCCCATCAACAGCGCCACCGCCTGTTTTTTTTCTGTCATTGGCGTCCCCGGTCAAACGGTTGGCGGGCAAAGCCGAGTTTTCCTCGTCGGAGCCACCTAGAGTAGATGCCATCGAGAAATGGAGATTTCCCATGGCTACATCACCTGCCCGCGGCAAATCCGCGACGGATAAAAAAATACAACGTGAAATTCTTGCCATCAGTGATGATGTCCGCCAGAAGCATGGCTGGCTCAAGCATCAGAACACCATCGGCTTTGGCATCTTCAGCATTGCCGTGATTGGCACTGTCGTCAACGCTGTTCTTTACCTGCAAGGCCTGATGCCGGGCTGGGCAGTGATTCTGCTCACCGCCTTCTGGACCTCATTGCTGCACGAACTGGAACATGACCTGATTCACTTGATGTATTTCAAGAAGAACAAGTTCATGCATAACCTGATGATGACCGGCATCTACCTGCTGCGTCCCAACGTCATCAACCCCTGGGTGCGCCGCCACCTGCATTTCCATCATCACAAGCATTCCGGCATGGAAACCGATCTGGAAGAACGCGGTATCACCAATGGAGAAAAATGGGGCTTCAAGCGCCTGCTAATGGTGGGCGACGGCATGCTCGCCGTGTATCTGCGCGCAGGCAAATACCTCACCGAGCCCACCCGTCTGTACCGTCGCGGTCTGATCACCCGCCAGGATCTGAAAAACTTCCGCCTGATCAGCCTGGTCAGCTACAGCCCTCTGGGTATTGCCACCCATGCCATCTGGCATTTCTTTGTGCTCTACCACCTGGCCAACGGCATCGCCTGGCTGGCCGGCACCAACATTGCCTGGCCGGCACTGGTAACGGCTCAGCTGAGCTGGATCACCCCGCTGATCGTGGTGCTGATCGCTCCCAACATGTTGCGCACCTTCTGCCTGCACTTCATCTCGTCGAACATGCATTACTACGGCGATAACGAACCGGGCAAGATCACCGAACAGTGTCAGGTACTGAACGTATGGTGGCTGTGGCCGATGCAGGCGTTCTGCTTCAACTTCGGCAGCACCCACGCCATCCACCACTTCGTGGTCCGCGACCCCTTCTACATCCGCCAGATGACCGCCAAACGCGCCCACAAGGTGCTGAAGGAAAACGGCGTACGCTTCAATGATCTCGGCACCTTCCGCCGCGCCAACCGCATGCACGACCGTCCGCAGGCCGCTTGATTAGCAAACGCTTACAAACCAGAAGCCCGCCAAGTGCGGGCTTTTCTGTTTTCAACGGAACGCCGCCTTCCAGACACACGCACTTTGCAATTCTCTTTATAATCAAGCACTTTGCTGTCGTCGAATCCGGAAATTCCCGCCAGGAGTTATAAGGAAGCTTCTATATAACTCCGTGTAGGAGATTTGCCATTACTCCATAGCCTGTTGATATGGCAGGATTTTATCGGACGGGGAGCGACTGCGGTTCCGGAGTTATATAGAACCGAGTTATAAGGAACGTTCTAATTAATACGCTGTTATGCATTAGATGTTACCCAAGCATTTTGCAGATATTAACTCGAAGGAATGATCTTGAATTTTCCAATAAGCATTAAAGCAAATGTAAATAGCCACAATGGCAACTTTACTAGAGATATAGAGCTTCAAGGAGGGCTAACCGTTCTCATTGGTCCAAATGGTGGTGGTAAAACTCACCTTCTGAGAGGTTTAAAACAGCCGCTTGGTTCCGCAGCAAATGGGAAAAAGGTTCGCTTTCTGTCTGCTGGAAGAATGGGGCTACTTGAGCAATATCGCTCAGATTATAACGGTCATCACGGAAGTAACCCGAATTATGAGAACGCGAATTTTGGGTCAAAACACGACACAACCCGAAGGCATCAAACGGAAACGCTAAATGGTGATTTTCAAACTCTTTCTGAGCGCGCAGATATATTAATTAAGGTGCAAGAGCGATTAAGAAAGCTGTTCAAACGGGATTTTATAATTGAATGGGATGCCGGAACTTTAAAGGTGGTATTTGCAAGATTAGATACCACAGATAAACCATACTCGTCAGGTCGAGAAGCATCAGGATTACTTCATCTTGTCGGTATTCTGGCAGCCTTGTATGACGATGAGGTAGGAGTCTTATTAATTGATGAGCCTGAAGTGTCGCTCCACCCACAACTGCAGTCATTTTTATTGAATGAAATTATCACAGCAGCTGGACACCCATCTGAAGGTGGGTATAAAAAGATAGTGATTATGGCTACGCATTCGACAGAAATGCTCCGAATCACCAAGCCTAGTGACCTAGCGTCGCTAATATTTTGTCATGATTTAGATAAACCGCCTGTCCAGCTAAATCCCAACAATGAACAATTGAAAAACAGAAAGCTCCAAGCTTTGATCGCCCGGCTAGGCCAAGAGCATAAACTTTCACTGTTTTGCCGAAGGCCGCTCTTAGTAGAAGGGCCAAGTGATGTAATGATTGCGTCGTTCATTTCCAACAAACTTGAGCTTCATCTAGAAGCTGCAGGGTCTCAATTGCTACCGGTAATTGGCAAAGGTCAAATGCCAGTTGTAGCAAAGTTCATGAGACTAATTGGGAAAAATCCAGTAGTTCTCGCAGACGCTGACGCATTTACAGATGACATGGACCTGGTCCAATGCTTTTTAGCCAATTCCCCTGCTGCAGATGCAAGTGCCTCGAAACTTGGAGCGCCATCAGCTATAAAACTCGCATCTTCAACATATAGCGATTTTTGTTCATTAGTAGGTCCTAATTGGGAGGATATATCTAAACTGGCTGAAATGCATCCTTACTACGTTAACGCCGAAGAGCCAGTTGATGAGAAAGTCAAAAGAAGATCTGCTTTTTGCACACTAATGAGTTTGGCTGGCTCGGATTTAAATGGTTTAACCAACGCCGATAAATGGTCTTCCATGCAAGACCGGCTAGAGGTTGTATTGCGATTACTAGAAAAATCTGGGTGTTTTATTTTAAGGAAGGGGGCGATTGAATCATATTATCAAGCTTCTGATATTTATACGTCAGAAGGAAAGCCCACTGCTGCCGTCGATGAAATTGAGTACTTAGATCAGAGTTCAATTACAGAAATCAGAGAAAACCTAGGTGATGTAGTCCGTTGTATTGAACACGCATCTGACGGAAAACGGATTGATGAGGCTGAATCACTAAGTGATATACTCCTGTCCATTGCAGCACCAGCAATTGCCAGATTAAGCGCAAATGAAAAGACAACTACCCAAGACATCAATATATTAGCTAAAACTATTCTTGGGGAACGCGCCAATATATTTAAATGTTCTGTTGATGGTGGAAAATTAACGATAGACATAGAAAGTAAGATTCTTAATGTTAAAGGCTTTCCTGTGACAATAGATAAAGACGATGACGTAGTTAAAATCATTGAACGTGTCTTGCGTAGCAATGCATAACAAGTTGCTGCACACGGAAAAATTACTCGCTGCGCTCCCAATTTTCCGGTGAGCAAGGCGTTAGCCTTAAAGGAGAGAAATAATGCCAGAGGGAGTTTTGGCTGGAATTTTATTAACCATTGGGGCGGTTGGTGCCGCCTTTTACACTGCTACAGGCCCAGCCAATCAAGCGCCTTGGATGAGAAACCCAATATTTTCACTTCTCGGCAATGTCGGGGGTTTTATCTGCGGATTTGCGGGTATTTATGTGCTTGGAACTTCCATCGGCTGGCTGTCAGGCTTGGGTGCATGGGCCGTAACAGGGTTTGTATCAGCCATGGTTGTGAGGGCCGCAATGTCGATATTCCCACTTGTATTCCTGCTTTCCATTGTTTGTATGGGGGTAGGTCTCTATCTCTGGTTGTTCGGTGGGGCTGTAGGCTAACAATGCCATGCATGCGACAAGCGCATGATGGCGGGCGTTAAGCATCAGAGGAAGATGGAAGTGAGAGGCGTGAATAAACCAATAACCGCTTATATCTTATGTTTGTATTTGGTCGGAGCGGCTATTTATAGCTTGGCAGGGCTGTCTTGGTCGGCTCCTCCTGCCTTGTTGACGATGGCGGTCATCTATCAACTCTTAAGGTTGACGGCAGGCGCTGCATTGTTCTTCCGCTTCGGCATTGCTCCATATTTATTGGTGGTGGTTCTGCTGTGGTCGGTTGTTGCAACACTTCAAGGTTACAGTGTGCATCCGCTATCTCACCAATCTATATATGTAATCATTTATACGGTGGTCAGCATAGTATTCCTTGCCTCTATTGCTCTATATTCATTTCATTTAAAGAGGAAAGGTTATTTTTTGGGTGGGAAAGGTTCTTAACAAGCACCTCCAGGCCGACCTTCGGCGGCTGAGGCGGGCGTTATGTGTTCTCAGGCTAGGTGTGGGCTGATGAAGTGGTTTTCTTTTGGGGTGGGAGTTCTATGCATTATTTATGCAGGCCTCTATTTTATAGGACTTCTTCCCGTTGGCTTTTGGCAGTCGGCAATTGATCTGGTTATGGGAGGCGAGCCTGGTGCGTATTATCAAATTGTGCCAGCAGATTCGTCTGAGTATCAGGGGGTGGCGGCTCTTTCCCTCGGGGTGGTTCTTATCGCTTTATCAAGGTGGCAGGTTCAAAGGTGTAAAGCTGATGAGTGATTTCTGCGATAGGGTTTCACATAACAAGAGGCGGCAGGCAGACCCAATTTCCGCTCCTGCGTCGCTCCAATTTAGCTGCTGCGCCAGGCGCTATAGAAAAATTAACGTGGGGTAGGGATTTTGAAAAACTTTCTTCTTGTGGCTATTTTGGGTTTTGCTGCGTGGAGTTACTACACAAACAACCTGGATGCGGGTACAGGCGTTATAATCCATCCGCATGCCACGGAGAAGGATGCAATGGAGGGGGCTGTTGGTACTTACCAACAAGATTTTCGATGCGATGGTCGACTGCATTGCAGTCAGATGACTTCCAGAGCTGAAGCCGAATTTTTCACAAAAAACTGCCCGAATACAAAGATGGATGGTGATCGAGATGGGATACCTTGTGAAAATGACCACCGATTTTGATGGCGGGTGCAATAACAAGCGACGGCAGGCAGACCAAATTTCTGTTCCTTCGTCGCTTTAGTAGGCCCCTTCTTCTAACTTGGGAGGTCTTCACTAAAGCAGTAAAAATACAGTAACCATAATTAAATGATAACTTATTCAAACATGACTTCGGGGAAATAGTGAAGATCATCGGTTACTTGATTGGCGGAGCCTTTCTGGTCATAACTCTACTCGGGCCAGCTATCGGCTTGTATCTGGTATCAAAGGATACCGTTGCTGCATGGCGCTATAGCGGGACCGAACAGGCCCAAATCATTGATTGCCGATCTTTTCGGGCAGGCGGCCAGAATTCACGATACAACCGTGTTCCTGTTGTGCGGCGGCCTTCTGGAAAAACGCTCTCCGGAACGGTGGATGAAATACGCTACTTCTGGGAATGTGATAACCAGATCGGCACCACCGTTGAAGTGATTTACGATACCAACAACCCCGACAATGCCAAGATCAATACTTTTGTGGAGATGTGGTTTCTTCCCATCGTTATCGGGGCCGTTAACTTGATCTGGTACGCTGCAGTGATTATCGGTTATGCCAGAAAATATCGAAACCGGAATCAATGACATAATTGCCTGTAAGCCCGGCAGCGTTAAAAGGAAACATCATGAAGGGATTGCTTTCACTTTTATTGTTTTGCCTGTGTGCAGTGGCTTGGTCATCCGGTATCTACCGGTGGGTAGACGATCAGGGCAATGTCCACTTTTCTGACTCACCTTCCGAGGCGCATGCCTCGGAGAGTTTGAAGCTCAAAATCAACACCTTTGAAAGCGTCACCTACGACAGTCTCTCCGTTGAACTGCCACCGTCTGAAAAACGCCATAGGGTTGTCATGTACTCCGCCAGCTGGTGTGGCGTGTGCACAAAGGCAAGGCGCTATTTCGAAGCCAATAACATTGGCTTTACCGAATACGATGTTGAAACCAGCCAAACAGGAAAAGTCGGATTTGAAAAGCTGAACGGGAAGGGCGTACCCATCATTCTGGTCGGCGACAAGCGCATGAATGGTTTCAGCGCCGCTATTTTTGAGACGCTCTATCAATAGCCCTCATCACATCGTTAGCTGAATCTTTCACCATAGCCCTTACGCTCACGTTTCCGACCCTTCTGCCAGCTGACGATAGTTAACAGTGAATAGTGAACAGTTAACAGCGAAAACAAAAAAAGCCGCTGCCCGATTTGGGCGCGGCCTTTATCATTCCTGCCTGAAAAGTGCTCACACACGCGCTATTCACTGTTAACTGCCTTACGCCCTACTCCTTGTGGCGAAAAAAACGCTGGATGCTGGAAAAGTCTTTTTCAGCATAGCCATGATTACCATGGGCGGCATACAGTGATTTCGCCAGATTCCCCATGGGTGTCGCCGACTGACTGCTTAGTGCAGCTTGCAGCGCCAACCCCAGATCCTTGTTCATCAGTTTGACGGCGAAGCCGCCTTCGTACTCGTTTGACGCCGGCACATTTTCCATGACGCCGGGCCAGGGATTGTACTTGTCCAGCGACCAGTTATCCCCGGAGCTGGCTTTCATGATCTCGGAAAGCACCGCAGGATCGAGACCATGATCTGCCCCCATCTGCAAGGCTTCTGCCGTACCAATCATATGGATGGCGAGGAGCATGTTGTTACAGATTTTGGCCAGCTGCCCTGCGCCATTGCCCCCGGCACGAAATACCTGCGCGCCCATGCACTCGAGCACGGGACGTGCCCGATCAATAGCCTCTTCCTGACCACCACAGATAAAGGTCAGCGTACCGGCTTTGGCGCCGCCCACCCCACCGGAGACCGGCGCATCGATCATCACCCTGCCCTGCTCTTTGGCGATGGCTGCCACCTCACGGGCTGTGTCGGCATCTATGGTGGAGCAGTCGATAATCAGGGCGCTGCCATCGATATGCTTCAGCACACCCGCTTCACCCAGATAGAGGCCACGCACGGCGCCCGCCGACGGCAACATGCTGATGACAACGTCAGCGCCCTGCACCGCTTGCGCGGCACTGTCTGCCGCCTTGGCCCCCTGTTCCACCGCCGCCTTGAGAAGTTCGGGCACCAGATCAAAGGCAACCACCTCATGGCCGGCCTTGACCAGGTTGGCCGCCATGGGGCCACCCATATGACCGACACCGAAGAATCCGATTTTCATTGTTATCTCTCCCTGCCTCTTATACGGACGGATATTGATACGTATTTGGCAAAGGGTCTGACGTCGAACGTCAGACGCTTGAACCCGATTTTATCGTCCGACGTCCGACCTCAGACGTCCGACTTTTTCTTTACAGAAACGACAAATCCTTGAGCACATTGCGCGCAATGATCACGCGCATAATCTCATTGGTACCTTCCAGAATCTGGTGAACGCGGGCATCACGCAGGTAGCGTTCCAATGGATATTCGCGGATGTACCCATAGCCCCCGTGCAGCTGAAGCGCCTGGTTACAGACGTTGAAACACAGGTCCGTGGCCATGCGTTTGGCCATGGCGCAGAGCATGCTTTTGTCGCGGTGATTGTGATCCAGCTTCCAGGCGGCCAGCCGTACCATCTGCTGTGCCGCGACCAGCTCCGTTGCCATGTCTGACAGGGAAAACTGCACGGTCTGGAAATCGCCGATGGCCTGGCCAAATTGTTTGCGTTCCTGCACATACTGCTGCGCTTGCTTCAAGGCCGCCTGGGCCACACCCAGTGAGCAACTGGCAATATTGATACGCCCGCCATCAAGGCCACTCATGGCGATTTTGAAGCCCTGCCCTTCTTCACCCATCAGGCACTCGGCCGGGATACGCGCCTGTTCCAGGATCACCGCACGGGTAGGCTGGCTTTTCCAGCCCATCTTGTCTTCATTGCGCCCGTAGGAAATCCCCGGCGTGTCTGCAGGCACGGCAAAGCAGGAAATGCCGCCAGCTCCCTGCCCACCCGTACGCGCCATCAATACCAGCACATCGGTATCACCTGCCCCGGAAATAAAGGCCTTGGCGCCATTCAGTACATAGCTGTCACCGTCCTTTCTCGCGGTGGTTGTCAGCGACGCGGCATCGGAGCCGGCGTTAGGCTCCGTAAGACAATAGGACGCCAGTTTTTCACCCGACATCAACGCATCAGCCCAGCGTGCACGGGTGGCATCATTGCCATAGCGCGTCAGCATCCAGGTGGCCATGTTATGAATGGTGATAAAGGCGGTGGTGGACGTGCAGCCCTGAGAGAGCTGTTCAAAAATCAACGCGGCATCCAGGCGTGACAGCCCCATGCCACCGTGTTCTTCGGCACAGTACAGCGAGCAGAAACCCAACTCGCCCGCCTGACGAATCGCATCCTTCGGGAAAACGCTATTGGCATCCCATTCTGCGGCAAACGGTGCCAGAGCCTTTTCGGAAAACTGTCTGGCCGTTTCGCGGAAGGCCAGCTGCTCTTCAGTAAAAGAAAAATCCACGGTTGATCCTTTCAAGATCGCTGATAGTTAACCCTTCTCGCCGTAGGAGCGTCGCTGGCGGCGCGATTTCTGCCTCGGTTATCGCGCCGCCAGCGACGCTCCTAC
>NZ_AQOQ01000028.1:0-43553 GCF_002888555.1 Alcanivorax sp. MD8A
CACGCTGAGTACGCAAGGAGTTATTCAGAAGCTCCCTAGGGAGCCGGCAAGCTCCCACATATCCGGGGCGGCCCTTCCATCGCCAACATTGAGGTTCTCCCATGATCTGCAGCATGACCGCCTTTGCCCGTGCCGACCGCCACCTGCAAGGCTACAGCCTGGCCTGGGAGATCAAATCGGTGAACCACCGCTACCTGGAGGTCAGCCCCCGCCTGCCCGACGCCCTGCGAGGCCTGGAAAATGGCGTGCGCGAGAAGTGCCGCAAGGCGCTGGCCCGTGGCAAGGTGGAAGTGACCCTGCGCTATCAGCAGGACGACAGTGAGGCCAACCTGGAACTCAACGAAACGCTGGTCAAGCAACTCTCTGATGTGTCCCGCCGGGTTGGCGATATCGTCCAGCACCCCGGCCAGGTCAACCCGATGGAAATCCTCCGTTATCCCGGTGTGCTCAGCAGCCAGGAACTGGATGTGGAGCTGCTGCAGCGCGAAGCCCTGTCCCTGCTGGATGAGGCCCTGCACGCCCTGATCGACACCCGCGCCCGTGAAGGCGAGCAGCTGGGCAAACTCATCGAGGACCGCCTGGATGGCATCGGCACCCAGGTCGAGATCGTCAAGGCGGCCATTCCGCGCATCAAGGAAGCCCAACGCGAACGCCTGCGTCATCGCATTCAGGAAGTGGTGGAGTCACCAGACCCGGACCGCCTGGAGCAGGAACTGGTGTTGCTGGCGCAAAAAATGGACGTGGAAGAAGAACTGGATCGGCTGGTCACCCATGTGGCGGAAGTGCGCCGCATTCTCAAGAAAGGCGGCCACATTGGCCGCCGGCTGGATTTCCTGATGCAGGAACTCAACCGCGAAGCCAACACCACCGCCAGCAAATCCGTGGACAGCGAAACCACCGCTGCCGCGGTAGAGCTGAAGGTGCTCATCGAGCAGATGCGCGAGCAGATCCAGAATATCGAGTAAAATCCAGGTAAGTCCATAATCGTATTTAATACGTTGTTTTTAAAGAATTAAATTCGAAACTCAATCCATGGAAATCCACTGCCATCCACCACTATCCAGACAAAAGTGGTGGGCAAAATGGTGGGCAAAAACGTGACTTTTCCCTCCCTGACACCTATATTGACCTGAAATGGTGGGCAGCCATCAAGAGACTGCCTGCATACCATTGATAACAGAGAATTTTTCTCTTTAATCAACAAAAAAAAAGTGGTGGGCAGCCTGTTTTTATAGGCTCAAACGCCACAAGGTCAAAATGAGCAAACTCAGCGCCACTCAGATCAAGTCCCTGGCAAAGCAGGCCCCCAAGAAGCATACCGATGGTGGCGGCCTCTATTTCTGCGTGCGCAAGTCAGGCACGCCCTACTGGATGCTGCGCTACAGCGCCCAAGGCAAGCGCCACGAGATTACCTTGGGCCAATACCCCCAGATGTCCCTGGGTGACGCCCGGGAAGCCGCTGTGCTGACCAAGCAAGGCATCCGAACGGGCACCGACCCAATCCAGGAAAGGGCCAAAGTTGTCCAGCCCGACATCCGCACCGTCAAAGACCTCTTCCAGGACTGGCATGAGACCGATCTGTCCCGGCGCCTGAAACACCCCAACATCCCCAAGCGCATCTACCAGAAAGAAATCCACCCGGTGATCGGCCTCTACCCGATTGCCGACGTCACCCCAAGGGATATCCGGGCAGTCCTGCAGCGCGTTCAGCGCAGCAACCGCCCCACCATCGCCAATGACACCCTGATGTACATGAAGCAGCTGTTTCGTCATGGCATCAAACTGGACCTGTGCCAGAACAACCCGGCCAGTCCCTTCACCGTCAGCGACGCCGGCGGCGTCGAAGCCAGCCGGGAGCGCACCCTGACGCTGGAAGAAATCGAACATTCCTTTGGGGTCTTCCGGGAGCACATCAGCAGCTTTGGTCGAGACAACTATCGGGCCTGCTGCTTGTTCCTGGTGCTAGGCGTGAGAAAAAGCGAGCTATGCGAGGCCCGCTGGGAAGAATTCGACCTCGAGGCCGGAATCTGGGATCTCTCCAAAGAGCGCAGCAAGACTGGCGCATCGATCACCATCCCTCTGCCAACCCAAGCCATTGAGTGGCTAAAGGTACAGCAAGGCCATGCCTGCGGCTCCCCCTATGTGTTCCCTGCCAGGCGCGCCAGCAAACGCCCCCACATGGGCCCTGACACCCTGAACCGCGCCATTTCCAAGCTATTTGGCCGAGAGGCTGGCCGGAAGGTGCAGCCACCCAACAAAATGGACGACTTGGAACACTTCACCATCCACGACCTGCGACGCACCTTCCGCAGCCTCGCAGCTGCGGAAGGTGTGCCGAGCCATGTGGCGGAGAGGTGTTTGAATCACAAGCTGAAGGGGGTTGAGGGGATTTATGATCGGTATGATTATTTTGAGGAGCGAAAAATAGCTCACCAGCGAGTAGCCAACGCCATAGAAGCCTTAATACACCTATGATGTACAGGTGTGTTTAGGCTGTATTTATTGACTATCGACAACCATAAGCCAAGACCCTGAACTACAACCTATACAAAGAATCGGGATTTTGATGGACTCGCTTGGACACCTCTGGACAATCAGCAGCCTGCATCACACAACAGCAAATGTGGCCACGAATCGCTGTCCTGCTACCCTGCGCCGCCCAATGGCTTATGCATAATCTTTTAACCTGATCCAGCTCCCTAGCGCCACAGGTTGTCGCTTCTGCCTCGGATTCATTTTTGCCAGCCAGGTTGTTTAGTCAATCTATAACCGCTCAAGATACTGGCCGCTTGCGAAAAGATGGCGCCGCTTATACGCAGGGAAATTTGTTGGAGCCTGTTGTGCTCGCCGCTGGGGGGGGGCGGCGGCGTTACACCAAATCGGCAGAAAGACAGCGACATCACTCGCATCGGTCGGGTCACGACTTGGATGCATGCGAATTATCAAAAGTCTTTCAAAGTCGGGGAGCTGACCGCTATGCCGAATATAAGCCCCGCGTTTTTCATCGGCATTTCAAGACCATCAGCCAGCTAACCCAGGTGCAGTTCCAGGAGCGGGTGCGTTTGCAGGAAGCCTGGCGGCTGCTATTCAGCGAGCAGGACGTGGCCAGCGTTGATTACCTGGTCGGTTATGAAAGCCCGTCCCAGTTCAGCCGCGACTACCACAAGCTTTTTGGTGCTCCGTCAGATCGAGACAAGGCGATGATGCGGTCTAGTTTGGCGATTGAGAGTGGGGTTTAGGTGCTCGTAGACATGGAGCTGGCCTACCCCCCTTTGGGGTACGAAATAAGAGATCTGGGAAGATATTGCATCATGCAGTAAAGCGCAGTGTCGAAAATGTAGTACTGCCTTAATTCATTGGCTAAGCTAATAACCCCTTCCTTAAATTGCCATCTAATCAGAACAATCCCCGCTTGCTACCGTGAATCCCATAGTCACTGACCAACCTAATGGATTCACAAGAGGGTAAGACCATGAAAGCTGTGAGCTTCAAGAACCGTAATGTCGATGTGGCCGCCAATCTGTACTTCCCGGAAGGCTTTGATGCGTCCCGGCAGTACCCCACGATTATCTGTGCGCACCCGATCAGTAGCTGCAAGGAGCAGACCTCCGGTGCGATCTATGCCGCCCGGCTGGCGAAAATGGGGTATGTGACGCTGGCGTTTGATGCGTCCTTCCAGGGGGAAAGTGGTGGCGAGCCACGTTTTCTGGAAGACCCGGCGACCCGGGTGGAGGACTTCCGCTGTGCGGTGGACTATCTGGTGACCCAGGATTTTGTGGATGAGAGCCGCATCGGGGTGCTGGGTATTTGTGGCGGTGGCGGTTATGCCGTGCATGCGGCCATGACGGAGCGTCGTATCAAGGCGGTGGGCACCGTGGTGGCGGCCAACTATGGGCGGCTGATGCGCGAGGGGGATATGTCCCCGAATGCAGCGATCCAGACCCTGGAGGCCATTGGCCAGCAGCGTACCGCCGAGGCCCGTGGGGCGGAGCCGCTGATCACCGGCTATATTCCCAACTCGAAAGACGAGTGTGAGCAGGCAGGCATTACCGATATTGATGTGGTGGAAGCGGTGGATTACTACACCACGCCGCGCGGGCAGCAGCCGGGTTCCCCCAACAAGCTGCGTTTCTCAGGGCTGGCACCGGCAGTGGCCTTCGATGCGTTCCATCTGGCTGAGCATCTGCTGACCCAGCCGCTGCAAGTCATCATCGGCAGCAAGACCGGGGCCTTCGGTTCTCACCGGGATGGCTACGAGCTGTATGGCCGTGCGGCGTCGAAAAACAAGGATCTGCTGGTGGTCGATGGTGCCAGCCATTATGACCTGTACGATCAGCCGCAAGCGGTGGATCAGGCGTTGGCAAAACTGCAGCAGTTTTATCAGGATCACTTGTAACACATCGCGACAGCATCAAGGGCGGCCAGGTTGGTCGCCCTTTTTTATATTCGGTCGATTGGTTTCGAGAGCTCTCAGGTAAGGCGCAAGGCATCAACCACCATGGCAAAGGCAGTGGAGGCCTTGCGGCGGCTGGTGTAATAGAGGTGATAGCCGGGAAAGGTGTGGCTATAGCGATCCAGCACGGAGATCAGGCTGCCGTCGTCCAGTCCCGGCTGGGCCAGGGCTTCTGGAAGGTAGGCCAGGCCCATGCCGTCTTTGGCCGCTTGCAGCACTTGCAGGATGCTGTTGAATACCAGTTGTCCTTCCGTGTGGGTTTTCACTTCTTTCTTGCGTACCTGAAACAGCCAGGGGAAGACGCCGCCCTGGGTGGGCAGGCGCAGGTTGATGGCGTTGTGTGCCACCAGGTCCTGGGGTTTTTGCGGTGGCGTGTGTCGGTTGAAGTAGTCCGGTGAGCCCACCACGACCATGCGGATCGGCGGGCAGATCGGTACTGCAATCATGTCCTTGGCAATCAGTCCGGCGCGGCGTACCCCGGCATCGAATCGTTCCTTGGCAATATCCACCAGTCCATAGTCCACGCTTAGTTCCACCTTGATATCCGGGTGGTCACGCAGCAGGGGCTGCAGGGCTGGCCACAGCACGGTGGAGACGGCAAATTCATCGGCGGTGATGCGTACGGTGCCGGCGGGTTTGCCCTTGAGCGAGTGCAGCTCCGCCAGCCCGGCGTCGATATCGTCCAGCGCCGGCCCTACCAGTTCCAGCAGCCGGTCGCCGGCTTCCGTGGTGGTGACGCTGCGGGTGGTGCGGTTGAGCAGCTTCAGGTCCAGCCGCTCCTCCAGGTTACGCAGGGTCTGACTGAGGGGACTGGGACACACCCAGCCCGGCGGCGGCGCGGGTAAAGCTCTGTTCCCGAGCCACGGCCATAAAGGCGATCAGATCGTTCAGGTTCTCTTTCATGACTAATTAGCTGCGCTAATGGCTGATTCGGTATTGATCATGAAAGCATGAAGCGCGGAAGGGTGCCAGATTTAGTGATTCATGCGTGTCACCGACGTCTATCACGGAAAGCAGAATCGTTCTACGGGCTCACTGAGGAAGCAATCCATGAAGGTGTAATCCACCCATTTTTCATCGCTCGTTTGAGTATAGAGTCACTGTAGCAATCGGGCCGGAGGCACTCCGCCAATGGCCGAATTGGGCCATCCGTTATTGTATTGCCACCGCCACTGTGTGGTTAATAGCTGGGCATGGGCAACGCAGGTGAACTCGTGGAGATCCAGCCACTCGCGCCATGTCGTTCGATTAAATCGTTGTCCCCGTTTCCACAAAACCTCAGGCCTGCATCTTCTTCAACAGTGCCTCACACACCGTCTGATTCATATAGCGCGGTACCGCATAACTGAAATGCGCTTCCTGCAATGCAGCCCTGGCAATGTCGGGAACATCTTCGCTGCGCAATGCGTCCAGCTTCTCGGGAATGCCAAGCTCCTGTTTCAGTTCGCGGACACGTTTGATGAATTTTCCTGCCAGCGCTTCATCGGTTTCACCGCCCTGCTCCAGGCCGCTGACGCGGGCCAGTTCGGCCAGGCGCTCAATGCAGGCGGGGGCGGAATATTCGAGTACGTGAGGCAGCACAATGGCATTCGCCAGGCCATGGGGCGTGTGATAGTGGGCGCCGAAGTTGTGGGCAATGCCGTGGGCGTAGCCAAGACCGGCGCGGTGAGAAGCTGGCCTTTACTACCTTGCTTTTACTTTTTGTCGTTACCGCATTCATCCCGGACCTCCTTAACAGGGAAGCCGGCCTGCGAACCGGCAGGCCGGCACCCTGTATGTGACAGTTCAGTCTTTACGGTACTCAGTCATTGCGATACATGGTTACCACACAGGCACCACCCAGACCGAGGTTATGCTGCAAGGCCACCCGTGCACCGTCTACCTGACGCTTGTCCGCCTGACCGCGCAACTGCCACACCAGCTCAGTACATTGCGCCAGCCCGGTGGCGCCCAACGGATGGCCCTTGGACAGCAGGCCACCGGATGGATTGGTCACATACTTGCCGCCATAGGTGTTGTCACCATCCCAGATGAATTGCTCCGCACCGCCTTCCGGGCACAGACCCAGGCCTTCATAAGTGAGCAGCTCATTGGCGGTAAAGCAGTCGTGCAACTCGACCACATTGATGTCTTGCGGGCCGATACCGGCCTGCTCGTACACGCTGTCGGCGGCGGAACGGGTCATGTCGTAACCGACCATCTTGATCATGGATTTTTCATCAAAGCTGCTGGCGAAATCCGTGGTCATCGCCTGGGCGGCGATATACACCGGGTTAGCAATGCCATGCTTCTTGGCGAACTCGTCCGAACACAGAATCGCGGCGCCGGCACCACAGGTGGGCGGGCAGCATTGGAAACGGGTGAGCGGATCAAACACCTCGTCTGACGCCATGATCTCTTCCAGCGACAGCACCTGACTGAACAGTGCGTAAGGATTGTTGGCGGCATGCTGACGCGCCTTCTCGGCAATCTTGCCGAAGGTTTCCCGTTTGGTGCCGTACTTCCAGCGGTATTCACGCCCTGCGCCACCGAACATCTGTGCCGCCGGCGGCGCCTGATTGAAGCCCTGCGTATCCATCATCACCTGCGCATGCTGGCTCATGGGGTTCTCGCGATCATTGAACTTAGCACCAAGCGCGCCGCGCTCCATTTTTTCAAAACCCAGGGCGATGACACATTCAGCCAAACCGCCTTCGATGGCCTGGCGCGCCAGGAACAGGGCCGACGAACCGGTGGAACAATTGTTGTTCACATTGACCACGGGAATGCCGGTCAAGCCCAGTTCATACACGGCACGCTGACCACAGGTGGAATCGCCGTAGACATAACCACAGAACGCCTGCTCAACATCGCTGTACTGGATGCCGGCATCCTTCATTGCGGCGAGGCCAGCCGCTTTTGCCATCACATGGTAATCATCGCAGGCACCGGGCTTGGCAAACTTGGTCATCCCGACACCGATCACATTCACTCTACGTTTCATTCTCTGTTCTCCGAATTATGGCGTTACAGGATTTGTTCAAGTTTGCGCACCAGCGCCAGGTCACCGTCGACGCGCATGTCGCCCTTCTGGTACAAGGTGCTCAAGGCCACCTTGCCGGCAATCAGGTCGGCAAGCTTGCTGTCGTCCAGCGTGATCACCGCCGCCGCGTCCTTCTCGCCGCTGACGATGCCGGGCGACGAGGCGGATAGATCGATAAACCAGGCACTGTCTGGGCTCCGCACCTTGATCTGCAACACACCACCCTGTCCACCAATGGCCGACAGTTTTTCCGCCAGCTCCGGCAGCACTTTCTCCGCCTGCGGTGCTTTCTGCTTTTTCGGTTGTGCGGTAGCGGTATCCGGCTGGCCGGAGGCCAATCGCTTGTCGCGTGCCTGCTCCACCAGCTTAGGGTCCATGTCCTGCAACACGGTGAGCTTGTTGGAGGCCATCACGTTACCTCCGATCTTCAGATCGCCACCAAAAAACAGTTTCTGTACCGCAGCCAGATCACCGCCAAACAGGGTCGGGGCATGTTTGCTGTCCAACTCCAGCGTCACATCCGCCTTGTCCAGCTGGCCCGCCCCGGCGGTACCCGGTGCGTTTTTCAGATCAATATAGAAATCCTGATCCGGGTTGCTGAACGCAAACTGGAAGCTGGTAGCGGCCTTCTCGATCAGATCCGGGTTGTCAGCGATGAAGTGGCCGATGGCACTGAACACATCCGCCATGGTCGGCTCCTGCGATTCGACCGGTACTGCGACAGCTTGTGAACCACCACCGTCAGCCACGCGCTTGTCACGCGCCTGCTCGGCCAGTTTCGGGTCCATGTCCTGCAACACGGTCAACTTGTTGGACGCCATCACGTTGCCGGAAATTTTCAGCTCGCCACCGAAGAACAGTTTCTGCACCGCCGCAAGATCGCCACCAAACACGGTCGCCAGATGCTCGCTGTCCAGCGCCAGAGTCACGTCCGGTTTGTCGATCGTGCCAGGCCCTGCCGCGCCTGGTGCATTTTTCAGATCAATAAAGAACTGCTGATCCGGATTGCTGAACTCGAACTGGAAGCTGGTACCGGTCTGATCAACCAGTTCCGGTTTCTGCTTGATGTAGGTCGCCACCGCCGCGAACACATCGTCAGGCGTCACCGCCTGCTCCACCTGCGGCGCAGACACTTCCTCGGCGGACACCTGTTCCGGCACCGGCGCTTCTGCCGGAATCTCCGAGAACAACTCGATGGCGGCATTCTTCAGCACCACCTCGTTACGCTCTTTCACCCAGGTTTCGAAGACGATGCGGTTATCGGATTCCTTCCACATGCGGGTTTCCAGGGTTTCACCCGGAAAGACCGTCTTGGCAAAGCGCACCTTGATGCTCTTGAAATAACGGCCATCGTTATTGCTGAACGCCTTGATGACATGGCGTCCGGCATAACCGAAGGTACACAGCCCATGCAGGATCGGCTTGTCATAACCGAACGCCCTGGCAAACGCCGGGTCGGCGTGCAGCGGATTCCAGTCACCGCACAGGCGATACAGCAGCGTCTGGTTGGCGTCGGTTTTCTCTTCGATCACCGCATCCGGTTCACGTGCGGGCGGCACATTGATCTCGCCGGAATCGCCCCGCTCACCGCCCCAGCCGCCGGCGTCTTTCACGAACGAGGTCATCTCGTTATAGGCCACCTCGTTACCGTTTTCGTCGGTGGAGGTAATAGCAAAGGTAACTACCGCATTCGGATCCTTGTCCAATGCCTTCTTGAATTTGAAGGTGTGCTTCAGCTTGGCGTGCGGCGGCAGCGGCCGTTTGATTTCGGTGTATTGCTCGCCATGCAGCAACCGGTCGAAGCCAAAGTTCATCCCTGGCAGAGCCAGCGCGCCTTCTTTTGCTGCCTTTAGCATCGCGCCGATCTGTGGCATGACGCCATAGGTGGGCAACGCCTGGAAATTGCCACCCAGCTCGTAGACGAACTTCAGTTCATCCTTGTCGAGCGGATCACGTGCGGCGCCCACACTTAGGGCATACAACGACAGGTCATTTTCATCATAGGACGATTCCAGCTCGAGGCTTTCCTTGCTGGCCACATCCAGATCGATGAATTCGTTGCCGCCCAGTGACGGGTTGTTGATGTTGTCGAGAATCGGCGAGAAGGATTCGTTGACATTGGATGGATGCTCCGCATCGGTGAAGTCGGTGATCTTGCCCCAACGACGCGCTACATCATCAACACTGAAGGCCTTGCCAAGGGGGAAGCTATTGCCCTGGCTACGTTCCCAGCGCAACTTGCTGATGAAGCCGGCACCCACTTCGAAGATACCCTTGGTTTCTTCGCACTTTTCATGGCACAACCAGGCCACCAGCGGACTGACCGCTTCTGGCTTGAGGTTTTCCAGCAAATTCGGCGGCATGATGGTTTCAGTCAGCCGCGAGGCCGCAATCGGCGCAATGGTATTCACATGAATTTTTTTGCTGCGACCTTCCTCCGCCAGACAGTTGGCCAGCCCGGCCAGACCCAACTTGGCAGCACAGTAGTTGGCCTGACCAAAGTTACCGTAGAGGCCGGCTGCCGAGGTCGTCATGATGATGCGGCCATAGCCCTTCTCACGCATGATCGGCCAAGCCGCATGGGTGACGCTCATGGAACCTTCCAGATGGACTTTCAACACCAAGTCCCAGTCCTGCTTCGACATCTTGGCAAAACTGACGTCACGCAGGATGCCGGCATTGTTGACCACGATGTCCACAGTGCCGAAGCTATCCAACGCGGTTTGTACTATCGACTCGCCGTTTTCCACCGAGTCATAGTTGGCAACCGCCTCCCCTCCCATGGCCCGGATCTCATCCACCACCTTGTCTGCGGCAGACGACGACTTGCCATCACCGTGGGCGCTGCCACCCAGGTCGTTAACCACCACCTTGCAGCCACGCGCGGCCAGGGTCAGGGCATGCTGCCGGCCCAGCCCGCCCCCGGCACCGGTGACAATGGCTACACGATCATCAAAACGAAGTTCTGCCATGATACTTTCCTCTTTTCAATACAGGGCACACATGCCGTGCAGGGTCGAGAATCCTCAGATAGAGCGTGAAATAAGTTCTTTCATGATTTCGTTGGTGCCGCCGTAGATGCGGTTGGCACGGGTGTCGATGTAGGCTCGGGCGATCGGATACTCGAGCATGTAGCCATAGCCACCATGCAGTTGCACACAGCGGTCAACCACCTTGCTGAGCAAATCGGATACCCAGTACTTGGCCGCACAGGCAGCCTCGGGCGACAGGGAATTCTTCACCACCAGCTCCATACAGCGATCAACATAAACCCGTGCAATCTGGATTTCAGAACGCATCTCGGCCAATTCAAAGCGGGTGTTCTGGAATGCCGCCACCGGCTTGCCAAACGCCTGGCGCTGTTTCACATATTCCACGGTGGTTGCCAGCGCATGCTCGGCAGCCGACGAACAGATGATGGCGATCATCATCCGCTCCCAGGCCAGCTCCTTCATCAAGGCAATGAAACCCATGCCCTCGGCACCCAGCAGGTTTTCCTTGGGCACCTTGACGTTGTCGAAGAACAACTCGCAGGTGTCCTGCCCGCGCATGCCGACTTTCTTCAGCGGCTTGCCCTTGGAGAAGCCCTCGCGATCCGCCTCAATAATCATCAGGGACACACTTTGTGCACCCAGCTCAGCCGGCCCGGTACGCACCGCCACCACCGCCATGTCACAGAGGTAACCGTTGGTGATAAAGATTTTCGAGCCATTTACCACGTAGTGATCGCCCTCAAGGGTGGCCGTGGTCTTGATACGTTGAAGATCGGAACCGGTACCCGGCTCGGTCATGGCCACGGCAGTGACCGCTTCACCGGTGGCCATTTTGGGCAGCCACTGGCTTTTCTGTTCATGGGAACCAAAGTTGTTGATGTAGTTGGCAACAATGTCCGAGTGCAGGGCAAAGCCGCTGGCCGAATCCCCCACCCTCGCCTGCTCCTCCATCAGTATCATCGAATAGAGACGGTCAACGCCGCAGCCGCCGTACTCTTCAGGCATCGTTGGACACAGCAGCCCCAGCTCCCCCGCCTTATTCCACAGTTCACGATCAATATGTTGCTGCTCCTCCCACTTCTCGTGGTAAGGGGAGATTTCAGTCTCGAAGAAACGCCTTGCTGTGGCGCGGAACGCCTCATGGTCTTCATTGAAGAGAGTACGGGGGATCATCGGCGATACAGCCGCCGGTACATGCACATCACTCATTACAGGCTTCCAACGTTGATTCAGGAACAATGGCAAGACTTTATAACTTACAATACGTACGTTCAACTTGTTTATTGGCGAGCTACGCTACAATCCATTTATCATTTAGAATCAGGCCTCTGCATCCCAGTGACCATGCTCAGTAATAGACAGAGAACGCGATGAATGCTCAACGACGCACCCAGGAACAACGTAGCGACGCCATGCGGGAACGCATCATTCAGGCAGTGCTCACCTGTCTAGAGAAGGATGGATTCGCTGGCACCACCGTCAGTCGCATTATCAACATCGCTGGCGTATCTAGGGGCGCCCCACTACACCATTTCTCTAGTAAAGCAGACATGATCGCTGCGGCAGCTGAGCATTTAATTCGCCAGCACTATATTCAGCTGGGTAAAGCCATCGCCAAACTCCATGGATCTGAAGATCGACTAGAAGCCCTTATCTTTGGTGCATGGAAGAATGTTTTCGATCAGCCGGAATTTATCCCGTTGATGCAACTATTGACAGCCAGCCAACATGACCCTGAGCTTGCATCCATTTTGCAACGTGTCTGGACTTCCAATTACTTCATCGTCGGTAACGCGGCTGACCATTATCTGGAGGCCATTAGTGAAGACACCGATGTGCGCTCGATGATGATGTTGACGCAATGGCTGTTGCGCGGCATGGCGCAGGATTTGCACATCGTTGCCGACAAAACGCTCTTTGACCGCTATCTCAAAGTCTGGTGCAACATGCTCGCCGTTCATCTGCGAGCCCGTGCAGATGTAAACGACCCACCGCCTTACCCGCCCAAGTGGGAACTACCGCTGAGCGATGCTTGACCGCCCCACTTGGGCTTGCGGCATCTCTACACATAGCTACGTTGTCGTTAACACCCAACGAATAAAGCTGTATATCGACCATGTCCACGCCACTTGATTGCTCAGATCGACCTTCGGTACCGGATACGGTTTCCGTTGACACAAGTCGTCATCGAGACTATTGGAGATAGCAATTCTTGCAGTGCTTCAGATTAAAGACTTCAGTTCGATATTCGGATTAGACAATACTTCAGCGCTGACACTCTTGCGCAGTTTAACCAACTGTTTACCCACCATGAATGCAACTGGAAAATTGACTGCATCAACAGCAATAACATGACCAAGACATAGATAGAAAACTGCGAATTCCTTGTCAAGGATACTGCCACGCAGTACACGCTGGTCATGATTTTGGGACAATCCTACCATCTGCAAACGAACATCATACTGGTTCGACCAGAACCAGGGAGGGCTATCGTAGGGCTTTTCTTCACTCATAAGTGTAGCTGCCGCCGTACGAGCTTGCTCAACAGCGTTAGCGACTGATTCAAGACGCTGCCTTTTGTCGAAGAACAGATTATGATGGCGGGTACAATCTCCTATCGCCAGAATGTCTGGGTCATCGGTGCGGGTAAATTCATCGACGACAACGCCATCATCGCAAAGCAGGCCAGCATTTTCAGCCAAGGCCGTTTCTGGTATGACACCAATCGAAACGAGAACGATGTCCGCTGACACCTTACCCCCATCGGCCAAGGTCACACCATTCACGCACCCTTGATCATCTGATTCAAAACCAATTACGGCCGCCCCCAGACGAACATCGACTCCTGCACTCGTGTGTTTGGCGTAGAGAAATTCAGATATCTCTGGCCCAGTAACACGCTGCATTAAGCGCTCGGCAGCTTCCAAGACAGTAACTTTAACACCTTGCTTAGTCGCACTGGCAGCCACTTCAAGTCCGATATACCCGCCCCCCACGATAACCAGGCGTTTGCCGGGTACTAGCTCACGACGCAGGGCATCTGTGTCCTCGATACCATGCAAATAATGAATACCTTTCAAGTCTGAACCCCGCACGTTAAGACGGCGGACATGTGAGCCAGTGGCCAAGACCAGTTGGTCGTACTTTAAAGTGCTTTGATCTGACAAAATGAGGCTTTTGTCGTCTCTGTTAATCTTTTCTACGCGCACGCCGAGCTGTAATTCCTGCCCCGCTTTCTCGTAGATTGAAGGCGGTTTAAGGTATAAAGACGCCTTATCAACCTCCCCCGCGAGATAATTCTTGGACAAGGGCGGTCGCTGATAGGGAGGGTGCAGCTCTTCGCTAACCATAACCACTTTGTGAGGGTATTTTTTTTGCAGCAAGGCGGTCAAAAGTGTTCCTGCTGCGTGTCCACCACCAATAATGACGGTGACCTCTTTATTTTTGTTAATCATAACCTGTCTCTTTCTATGCGTACTGAAACCGAGTTACCCACAAAAAATTCATGAATAACTATAACTTGCAACATCATCCGAGCTAAACACATGATGCCTAAAATCCAGCCACCGCGGCGTCCTCAAGTATCATATCTGCCCCTTTCTCTCCAATCATGGTCGCCGGCTGATTGGTATTTCCGCCAACCAGGGTTGGCATGATAGACGCATCAACTACCCGCAACGACTGCAAGCCACGCACACGGAGACGAGGGTCGACCACTGCCATATGATCAATCCCCATCTTACAAGTGCCGACCGGGTGGTATGCGGACTCACCATTACGGCGCACCCACTCGGTGAGACTCGCGTCATCCTGTATTTCCAGCCCTGGTGAAATTTCTACATCCTGATGAAAATAAAGTGCACGCTGGGACAAAATATTACGAACAAGCCGAACACCACGAATGAGTTGTTCGACATCGGCAGGGTCAGCCATGTAATTGGGGTCAATCAATGGTGCAGCGAGCGGATCAGCACTGTGTAAACCAATGCGGCCCCGGGACAAGGGCCTGAGCCCATAGATCATTACAATGTAGCCATAGCCACTCATTGCAATTTTCATGTCACGGCCGTGATCAGCGTACAGCATTGGCCCAAAGTGCAATTGCAGATCAGGTATCGGTTGCTCTTCTTGGGAGCAGATGAATCCGCCTGCCTCAGCGCCATTGCTAGACAGCACACCTCGACGACCGCTCAGGTATTGCATTAAGGCCCGCCCCCCCTTCAACCAATAGCTCGGATGCATCGATATTCCCAGTCGGCTTCGCGATCTGACCCGTACAAAAACGTCAACATGGTCTTGAAGATTACGCCCCACCCCCTCCAGCGAATGACGCAGCTCAATGCCATGTCGAGCAAGCTCCTCGCGGGGGCCGACACCTGACAGCATAAGAAGTTGTGGCGAGTTGAATGCACCGCCGCATAGGATAACCTCCCGCTTGGCATGAGCTCTAACCAAACTTTTTGCGTGGCGATACTCGACACCAATAGCGCGAGCCCCATCAAACAGCACGCGGGTAACATGTGCATCGCTGCGAATGGTCAAGTTAGATCGACCCTCAGCAGGCTCAAGATAAGCACGCGCATTACTGCAACGGGAACCATCCTTCTGATAGGCGTAGTAATAGCCGACGCCTTCCTGATCAGGGCCGTTGAAATCCCGATTGCGTCGATACCCCGCCTGTACTGCAGCCTCGACAAACGCCCTACTCAACGGGTTTGTATAACGCCGCTCCGCCACATTGAGAGGCCCATCCTGACCATGGAAGCCTGCGGTACCCGGCACCACCTCAGGCTCGTAATGTTCTGACTTACGAAAATACGGCAGCACCTCGGCGTATGACCAACCGTTACACCCTTGCCGGGCCCACTCGTCGTAGTCCCTGGCATGCCCACGGATATAGACTTGGGCGTTAATCCCACTCGAACCGCCAAGCATCTTGCCCCGCGGCTGGAACAACGAACGACCGTACATGTGACGCTGTGGCTCGGTATAGAACTGCCAGTTGAAACGGCGACTGAACATCAACTGCAAAAATCCCAGCGGCGTGTTGACGAAAGGGTTGCGGCGACTCTCCGGCCCGGCTTCGAGTAGCAACACCGAATAGAGGCCACTCTCGGACAAACGATTGGCTACCGCGCACCCTGCCGAGCCAGCGCCCACAACGATATAGTCGAATTCTTCAGTCGCCAGCCCGGTCAAACTTTTCATTAATTTTTTGCCGTCAGTTTGACCATCAACTTCGAATAACCGCGCACGAAGTTGGACTGTACACGCTCCGGCTCGCCAACCACTTCGATATTTTCGAAGCGCTTGAGCAGTTCTTCCCACAAAATGCGCAATTGCAGTTCGGCCAGGCGGTTACCCATACAACGATGAATACCGTAGCCAAAAGAAATATGGTTCCGTGCGTCCTTGCGATCAATAATGAGTTGATCGGGGTTGTCAAACTTGCGTTCGTCTCGATTACCTGAGGCATACCACATTAACACCCGGTCCCCTTTCTTGATGGTCTGGCCACGAAGTTCTACGTCCTGTGTCGCGACCCTGCGCATGTTGGCCAGTGGAGTTTGCCAACGAATGATTTCCGAAACCATGTTCGGAATCAGGTCCGGATTAGCCTTCAGCTTGGTGAACTCCTCGGGGAATTGATTCAAGGCCAAGACACCACCGCTCATGGAGTTCCGCGTGGTGTCATTACCTCCAACAATCAATAGAGCAAGATTACCGATAAACTCCATCGGCCTATTGATCAGGTCTTTTGTGTCGTCGTTGCCCTGTAGCATACTGATCAAATCAAAACCCGGCTCTTCACCAGCCACACGTCGAGCCTCTTTGTCGCGCCACAATCTTGAGAAAGCTCTAGCCATGTCTGCTGCATCATCGAACATGACATCCTCATCCGTGAACTCTCCACCGGTGGCAGATGCTGCACCAGACAGACGATCAGACCAATCAACAAGCTTGTGACGCTCCTCATAAGGGAAATCAAGTAGCGTTGCCAACATGCGACCTGTAAGCTCTTTTGATACTGCAGGAACCCAGTTGAATGGTTTATCTAGCGGCAGACTATCGAGCACTTCTGCAGCTCGAGAACGGATCAGCCCCTCCATTTCCTTAAGATTTTTCGGCGCTACTACGCCCTGCACCGCCCGGCGTTGTACATCATGCTTGGGCGGATCCATAGCAATGAACATTTCAACCGATAAGCCTTCAGGTGGATCACCAAGAATAATTTGTGGCTCGGATGAGAAAAGTTCGTGATTTTTATCCACGAACAATATGTCCTCATAGCGCGTTATGGACCAGAAAGGACCGAATGGACTTTTCTTCTGGTAGTGCACCGGGGCCTCATCACGCAATCGCTTAAAATACGCGCGCCACTGATCTTGCCGGTACAAAAAGGGGTTACTGGTGTCAATATCTTCAATTGCCAAGCTATTGACATCAGGAACAGGCTTTTCAACGAAATTTACTTGTGGTCGCCGAGACCCAACCGTTTTTTTCTTGGCTTTCATCAACATCTTCAGTGCCTTAATTTGCAAATGCATCGGCAGCACTTTGGAGGAAGCGTTGATCATCTTAGTCTGAATAGCATTGGTTGAGCTTGTTTTTGTTGACATAGCTTTCTCCTTGCTTACATCTGGAACTCGGGAAGTTGGACGGTCATACCGTCCATTGCTTTAGTCGTTTGCACCTGACACCCCAGGCGTGAAGTTCTCGCACGCTCCGGAGTCATTGACAGCATCTGTTCTTCTGCATCACCAACCTTACCGGTCTTTTCGAACCACTCATCTGACACAATCATGTGACAGGTTCCACAAGCGCACTCCCCACCACAATCACCATCAATACCAGGAACGGCATTATCAACGGCGATTTGCATAAGAGTAGCCCCCTCATCAAATTGCGTAACATGCTCGGTGCTGTCATGTTCAATGAAAATAATTTTTCCCACAGTGTGTCTCCTGCCAGTTATATCTACCCTGAAGACTGGCTATATGCAGGAACACCGACGAGGACTTTTCTTGACATAACAGGGACATTAAAAGACAGTTGGCACATTCCGAGGAATCGCTGATGGCGATAACGTCGCACAAACAGGGTTTGAAAAAGTGGATGCTGATATCCCGTCGAATTACTCACGCCTTATCGCTCGCGAACTTGGCCTGAGTGCACGAGAACTCCCCAAGCTCTTGCGCAACACGGGTGTAGATGTTGCGCAGTTGCTCAAAGACGAAAGTCTGTTCACTGCGGCCCAGCAGATTCAGGTTTTCCGCAATGCTTTAGATTTGTCCTGCAAACCGGAGTTCGGCTTACTGCTAGGCCGACGCCTCACCCCTGCAACCCACGGGGCAATGGGATTTGTTGCAAACAGCAGCCCAGATCTTTATACAGCATTGCATGCTGTCCACACTTTCCTGCCAACTCGGGCAAGCTTTATTCATGTTCACTTACAACAAAAAGAGGAATTTCTGGAATGCGTTGTAAACTTCCAAGTTTCGATGGATACGGATGTGGAACGCTGCTTGGCCGATGCCGTAATCAAAGCTTTTTTTGAAATTGGTGAATTCATCGTAGGCCGCCCCTTATATGAATCGGAGGTTTACTTCACCCATCCAGCCCCAGCCTACAAAGATATGTACAGGGACTATTTGCCTGGCAGAGTTTACTTTAACTGTGACAAATTCAAACTAAAGCTGGCAATGGCGTTGTGCCGTAAACCAAACGCATCAGCCAATCATGAAAGTTACCGTCTAGCGTTACAGCAATGCGAATCCATGCTTGCGCGGCTTCAGACTCGTGAGCAGGATTATCGGACCCAGGTTGAGAAAATGATGTTGTCTCGCCCTCCCGGGACGCTTAGTGAAGAAGAAGCAGCAGCCACGCTATTCATAAGCAAGCGGACACTCGCTCGCAAACTGAGAAGCGAAAACAGCAGTTTCAGGAAAATTCGCGACGAGGTGCTATCCAGGCAGGCTGCAAGCTATTTGCGTGACAGCAATCTGTCTGTTGAAGCCATTGCCTCATTGCTGAATTATCACGACTCAGCAAGCTTCAGGCGGGCTTTCAAGCGCTGGTTCGGCCGAACGCCTGACCAGTACAGACAGAATATTTGAGGGAACTTTTAACCTATGCCCACGATTTCAATACAATCGTAGGGATATAAACACCAAATAAAGTAGAATTATCTAGCGTTTGAGCACACCATCCTTAATTACTGTCCAAACAAAGTCCCCGATATCCTTAGCGGTATATCGTCCGCCCTCGTTGAACCATGTTGCCACCCAATTTAACGCTCCCAGTCCGATTAGGCGCAAAAGATCACGATCGACATTGGATCGAATTAAATCCTGAGAGGACAATGATTGCAGCATCGCAGACCAAAGAAGCTCGTATCTATCTCGGAGATCAATCATTTCCTTACGGGATGAACCGTGTAATGAGCGCCATTCAAACAGGAGAACATAGACCATATCCGACCCACCAACCAACAATTCAAGGTGGGCATTGATCCCTTGTCGCAACTGCTCAAGGGGCTCCTCTTCTCCCCGAATAGCTTCGGACAACGCCATCGAGGCTTGCTCAAGCGCGAGTCTCATCAGGTCTACCAGGATGCTTTCCTTGGAGGGATAACGATAATGCAGGCTTCCGGGCAACATGTCACAAGCTTCGGCGATTTCCTTAACGGTAGTTTTATCGAACCCCTTTTGACGAAATAGACGAGCCGCAGCACCGAGCACAAACTCTCGATCCGCTTGCGCCACCGGTGTTACCTGATTTTTCTTTCTTCCCACAAGCCACTCCCATGCTGTAAGCCTTTGATTCTAGCATTCCTTTTAAAGTCGGCCCAGCCTTCCTGGCCGATGGCGCCATTCGACCTATACAGATAAAGACACGCTGTCTACTTTAGAATCTTGAATTTGGTTGGTCATACAAATAAAGTCCAATGAATGCACTTTACTTGGGAGCGATCCAATGGCTCTGGCAAACCGCAAGATTGGTTACGACGAGGTTGTAACCCGTGACATTCACTTTCCCATGAACATCGAAAACGTGGCTCGCCACTGGTTTCGCAACGACCCGTGGTCCACTCACTGGATGAATGCCATTCTCGCCGCCGTCCCCGACGGTGAACGCTGGGTGATGAATTCTGCAAGACGGCAGCTTGGCAAGCTTGACGATCCAGAAGTGCTGAACGCAGCTAAAGAATTCATTCGCCAGGAGCGCATTCATGCTCGTGAGCACGATGAAATGAACGCCATCGGCGTGCAACACGGGGTTCCCATCGACAAGGTTGAAGGCGTGTTCAAGCTGATCCGTAAGCAACTCCAACACCGCCTCAGTGACGATATGCAGAGCTCCATCGCAGCGGCGTTTGAACATTTCACGGCCATTATTTCCTCGGTACTGCTTGAGCACCCGGAGCTGTTTGACGAAACCCACCCGGATTTGCGTGCCATGCTCTACTGGCACTTTGTCGAAGAAACCGAGCACAAGAGCGTCAGTTATGACGTCTTCGTCGATGCCAGTGGTGGTGGCTACCGCAGTTACCGACTGCGTATCAGTGGCATGCTACTGGCCATTGCCCTGGGCTTCCCCATTATGATCGGCAACCAGACCTATCTGCTCTACAAGGATCGTCAAATTCTGAATTTGTGGTCCGCCGCCAAAATGACCAAAGTCCTGTTCTGGCGTCCCGGCATTCTTTCCAAGGTACTCGCTGGCGTGCCCCCCTATTTCTCCCCCACTTTCCACCCGTGGGATGACGATAACCGTGATGTAATCCGGATCTGGAAACGCGCCTACGAAAGAACTGGCGACCCTCATAAGGCCTATCAAGCGCTCAGAGACCACCGAGCCAACAATGTACACGGTACATTCGAAACGCCACAACCTGAACCCGCATGGGGGCAGGCATGAAAAAGAAACCCTTGCACCCGTCAACTCAGGCGGCAGCTGTCATCACCGGGGCGGGTAGCGGCATCGGTCGTAGCTTTGCTTACGAAGTTGCCCGTCGAGGCGGTTCGGTACTGTGTGTCGATATCAATGAAGAGCGCGCCGAACAGGTGGCGATCAGCCTGCGAGCACTCGGTACTCACGCGGTAGCCCTGGGGTGTGATGTCGGCGATGAAAAACAGATGGCATACCTGGCGGAAAATGCCGAGCCTTTGCTCGGCAGGCCGGTAACCCTGGTAATCAACAACGCCGGCGTCGGCCTCGGTGGCCCAATCGGCGAGGTGTCACTTGAAGATTGGCACTGGTGCATGAACGTCAATCTATGGGGAGTTATTCACGGCTGCCATTATTTTGCCCCTCAGCTTCGCGATCTGGGCTATGGAGGCATCATCAATGTGGCCTCTGCTGCCGCATTCGGGTCCGCCCCGGAAATGGCCGCCTACAACGTCACCAAGGCGGGGGTGCTGGCCCTGTCCGAAACGCTGTCTTCTGAACTGACCGGTACCGGCGTAAAAATCACGGCCCTGTGCCCAACCGTGGTCCCGACCAATATCGTCGAGAATGGGCGCCTGCCTGAACGTCGCCGTGACTTTGCCCGTTCAGCGATGACCCGCTATGCCCTCACCAACGCCGACCAGGTGGCCCGACAGACCCTCAGTGCCCTTGATCGAGGTGAGCTTTACATGCTGCCACAAATTGACGGCCGGCTTGCCTGGCGGTTGAAACGCCTGACGCCACGACTATACGCCCGCGCGATTGGCGAAGCTTACAGAATGCTGGCTGATTAAACCGCATTAGTGGAAACGAAACACGCAAGGAATTCAATATGGCCTCCATTCCTACAACAATTTTGAAGCTACTTTTTCGCGCCGGCATGAAGCGTGATATACGCGACCCGGACAAACTGGTAAGACATCTTCGCAGGGTGATGAACGCGCCTTTGGCCCCCTCTCTGCTGCCACGCGGAGTGCGACTCAAGCGAGGCAAGGTTGCAGGAATAGCTGGCCACTGGCTAGGCACCGCAGACCCACAAATCACCATACTCTACCTGCATGGTGGCGCCTTCATCGGCGGGCGGCTTGATACCTATCACCACTTTTGTGGCCGTTTGGCTCACGCCCTGAATGCGCGGGTCTTTCTTCCGGATTACCGACTAGCCCCTGAGCACCCCTTCCCGGCAGCAACGGATGACGCCTTTAATGTGTATCGTGAACTGATCGCAGACCCTCGCCCTGTGGTCATTGCGGGAGACTCTGCGGGAGGCAACCTGACGTTAGTCACATTGCTGCGTGCCCGTGATCAGCTGCTGAAAATGCCGGCTTGCGCCCTCGCCATTTCGCCGGCATCGGATGCGCGAGGCACCCTGATGTCCAGACAGGCGAATAGCGACAGCGATACCATGCTTTCCCATGGCATGATTGAGGTGGCAACGGATATCTATCTGGCCGGCGCGGACCCCGCTCACCCGTATGCCTCACCAATCACCGCGGATTTCACCGGCTTGCCCCCTCTACTTTTCACTGTCAGTAGCGAAGAGTGTCTGCGCGACGATACCCATGCAGCAGCACAATGCGCGCGAGATGCGGGGGTGCCCGTGCAGGTTCTGGAGCGCGATGATATGCCGCACGTGTGGCCCGTATTCACCTTTTTGCTACCAGAGGCAAAGCAGGACTTCCCTACCATCGTCCGAATTCTGGAAAAGTATCTGACCAGCAATAACGTCGGCAAAGCCCCATCCCAAACGGTCAATGCTAGCGATAGCGCCATAGTTGAGGTTGCATCATGAATATGGCTGCTGTTGCAATCCATAACCCTCGTCCCAGCGTTACTCCTGATCATGAAGTCATTATCATCGGCGCGGGAATTTCTGGAATTGGTGCGGCAATCCAGCTGCGTGCCGATGGCATCAAAGATATCTTGATCCTTGAGCGAAGCAAGGATGTGGGAGGAACCTGGCGCGACAACCGTTATCCGGGAATCGCTGTCGACATTACCTCGTTTACCTATTCATTTTCCTTCGAACAAAACGCAAATTGGTCTCGCGTTTTTGCGCCGGGAAACGAGCTTTACCAGTATACAAGACAGGTAACAAGCAAGTATGGCATCTACCCACTGATTCGCTTTGGTGTCGAAGTCGCTAGCGCCCGTTTTGATCTCGACAGCCATGTCTGGTTGATCGATCTTACGGATGGCAGGCGACTTAGTGCACGCCATATTGTCTCGGCCTGTGGCGGTTTGATATCACCCAAGATGCCAGATATTGAAGGGCTTGATACGTTCCAGGGCAATGTCATTCACACTGCACGCTGGCCAGATGACCTTGATCTTAGTGACAAGCGAGTAGCGGTAATAGGCACTGGCGCCACTGCAGTGCAACTGATTCCGAAAATTGCCCGCCAGGCTCGTCAACTTGACGTCTACCAGCGCACCCCCATCTGGGTGCTGAAGAAGCCGGATCAGACTCTGCCTGGCTGGCTCAAGGTATTGTTCCGAACCGTACCGGGCTTGCAACGCAGCCTTCGCGGCGCTACCGACACCGTCAGCGAAACCCTGATGGTGCTTTCCGCAATATATTACCGGCAGGCCCCTTGGCTGGTTCGCATGTGTGAAAAGGCGGGCATAAACAACCTGCGCGAACAGCTGCCCAACCGCCAGGACCTGTGGCAAGCACTGACACCGAAATACGGCTTCGGCTGTAAAAGACCAACCTTCTCCAACGACTATTTCCGCACCTTCGGCCGGGACAACGTCGAGCTGGTGACGACGCCGATCAAACGCATCACCTCCCGTGGCATCACCACCGAAGACGGCCGCTCACGACGCATAGATACCTTGATCCTCGCCACCGGTTACAAAACCTTCGAGAAAGGAAATATTCCCTCGTTCGACGTCATCGGCAGCAACAACATCAATTTGGGCGATTTCTGGCATGACTACCGTTACCAGGCCTATGAAGGGTTGACCATTCCGGGCTACCCGAACTTTTACATCATGCTCGGTCCCTATGCCCTTATCGGCACCTCTTACTTCAAGATGGTCGAAGGGAATGCCATCCACCTCTCTCGCTGTATTCGCGAAGCCAACCGACGTGGAGCCAGCCAAGTGGAAATACGTCAGTCCGTCCATGACGCGTATTTCCGCAATATCCAGAAACGCCAGCAAAACACCGTGTTCCTTAACCACAACTGCGCGCTGTCGAACAGTTATTACTTCGACCATCATGGTGACGCGCCAATGCTGCGGCCCTCTACCTCTCTGGAAATGCTGTGGCGAGCCAAGCATTTACCGATGGATCACTACCGGTTCAGTGTACTGGCCGGGCACACTCCCAGCAGACACGACGGCGGGAGACAAGCCTGTGAGCCACATCCCCAGCTGCCAGAGAAGGGCATTCCGGCAAAACAAACAGATAACAATTCTCAGTGACTGTGCCAGAGAAAGTGTGGAGCCTGCTTGTACATGTCACGCCAGCAGAGCTCTCCAGATCCAGTTGACCGTGCGCTTTAGCGCTGCCCAGGAGGCGTTACACCACTCGATAACCCATGCCTGGTCAGCAACAGAACACGGCATCTCGTCATAGACGACGACTGGGCGTCACGCATTAATGTGTGACATTACCGGAGCGCCAGAGCACAACGTCATTACAGTCATGGACACAGACAGCTAAGCCTGAGACCAATATTGGTTGTTTAACCAAACAAACAGAAAATCAGAACAACTCACCATCTATAACCAGAACAGCCCCCTTTAGGAGCCTGAAATGTCTGCAAAAAAAACAAAACGGTTACCTCTCCTTTTCTTCACGTGCACTACAGCATTGCTCTCACCCGGCTTGGCCATTGGCGGTGCTGGCGACGGAGCGAGCACTTATGGGCTAGGCCCGATGAATGCCGGCACTGCCTTGGCATTCAGTCCTTTTGCATCCAACAGCTGGTCGGTGTACTACAACCCGGCCGCCATGGCCCGCTCCCCGGAGGGCGAACTGGGAGTCATTGTGCAGTATGGCGACCAGGAATTACGTGCCAAATCACTGGGAGGAACAGACCCTTTGGAGCGAGAGAATGATATCCTCTCTGACACCAGTTCCGAACTATTATTAATCGGCTTCAAAAGCCGCGTCGCCGGCATTTCCAGCATCGACAAGCCCATTTACTTTGGCCTGAACGTGGGTGTAGACCAATACACATCCAACCTATTGCCCTATCAGGCCAATACCAGCCAGAAAGGGCAGTTTCTACGCTATGAATCTCAGCCACTTTATCTCGCCTTTGGTGGCGCTATCAGCAACGTCCTGAGGGGCGTTGACGTCGGCGCATCAGCACGTCTTACCCTCCAGGCCAAAGCCAACCTGGAAGCAGTTTCAGACCTTGGCGGCAACACAGACTCTGAAAAACTTTCCCTGGAAGCCTCTCCATCCCTATCACCGGCACTAGGTATCAATATCCGCTCTGGAGAAATGTTCTGCGGTACAAGCGAGTGCATGCCTTTTGGAATGGATAAGATGGAGCTGGCTCTTTTCTGGCGGGGGGAAAGTAGCTATGAGGTATCCGTGGATGCCAATGTGGTTGTGCCGGGAGTTATCCCTGAACCAGGCCTGAGCCTAGCGCTTAGTACAATTGATACCTATCAACCTGAAGTTCTCGGCGCAGCCATTTTGCTTCCCGTTGGCAAATTCGAATTGACGGCAGGCATTGAGCAGCACAATTGGTCTGCGCTTGAAAGCGAGTTTGCCGACGATACTATTCGCGATCAGGCTAATCTAGCGTTTGACGACATCACCATTCCCCGAATTGGCGTTAGCTATCAGTGGTCGGAGTCCATGAAACTCTTTGCCGGCGCAGCCCTGGAGGACTCACCTTTAAAATCCAGCCGATCCCAGGACGTTAACTATCTTGACACCGATAAAAAGGTTTTCGGTCTGGGTGCCAGCTACCGTCTGTCCAGCGCGCCAATAATAGATATGCCATTAGAACTCTCCTTCGCTTACCAGTATCAAATGCTGGATGAAGCTGATTTCGAATTGACCTCCATCAACTCTTCCACCGATCCAGCCCCTTATGAAACGGTAAGGGCTGATGGTGAAATAAACGTATTTTCTTCCTCCCTGTCGCTAAAGTTTTAACAACAGGCATGCGATTAATACCAGGAGAAGAGCAATGAATAATAACCCCATCACAATCCACCAGTTTCTGATTAGTCTGGCGGTCGCCATAGCAGCCCTTCTGACCGGGTGCGGTGGCGATCAGGGCGATGTAAGCAATCCCTGGAGCACACCAGAGACATTAATTTTTTCTTACCCTTATCCTGGCCAGACCGAGGTTCCAGCTACCGCGCCAGTAATCCTGCGATTTTCCTCTGCACTTGAGCAAGAGGTTATTGATGACATTGACTCACGCCTACAGCTGGTCAGTGATACTGATGGGAATACCGTCATGGTTGACTATCAGGTGGTAGACAATGGCAGAGGCCTGGCCCTGTATCCTCAATCGCGGCTGGCTCCGGCGGAAGCGTACCATCTGGTTGTCAACGATGATGGCCTTGGAGCCATTGATGATAACTCCGTGGCCCGCGTTCGGTTTCGGACTGCAGGCAGTCAAGCCGGCGCATCGCAAACCATGGGAAGCGGCTCTTTCACCCTGCTTTCAGCCACTCCTCTAGACCAACCGTCATTGCTAGAGCCGATTGATGATGCCAGCCATCCCAACGACATGAGCACCTTCAGGATGTCGTTTAACCAAACGGTTGATCCGACCAGCACAGCATATGGCGAAACCGGATCGGTTCAACTTCGTGACAACCTCGGCAAGTTGGTTCCCGCATCGCTATTTTTGCAGGGTCGTTACCTGACACTGGATCCTGACCAGGATCTGAAACCTGTGGAACACACACTAACGATTGCTGGGCTGCGGGCCCAGACTACCGGTGAACAGTTGCCGGAGTACAATCGGACTTTTGTTCCGGAAGCCACTCTTCCCCGTGCTACATCCGTTCTAAAAGTTGGCAGTCTTGGAGCTGAGCAACCTGGACTAGTGTCAACTTTAACCGGCAACCCGATCAATCAGGTGCCAGTACAATCCTTTGTGCTGGGAGATGAATCATTTACCGGGTTGAGCGGGGATCTAGCTGCAGATCTGGCTTTTGCTCCCAACTTTCCTAATGCCGTTCCACTGCGAGTACCCGCTGGTTCCGTACTCCGAGGCACCCCCGTGGACGTCAATATACTGGGCGAAATACCGTCCGGGCTGGAAACCGGTGAAGTCACCATCACGATACTCAGCGACGCTAATGGGTATCTGATCCCTAATCCATTCAGTGATTCCCCATCGGTTCCCCGCTATGCCCTGCTTAATATGGACGCAGCAATGACTGCAGCAGGTCAAGAGCCCAATGCGGCTCTCAGCCAGAACCTGCTTAATGTGCAGGTAGCGGGTTTAGCCGTTGTAAAGGATGGTGTACTAGTACTGGATGCGGTCAGTGTGGTTGAACCTGATGTACTGGGCCTGGAGAAGGCATCCGGTCTGCTCTCATTCCGCATGGAGGCCTATCAAAACCAGCGCCAAGCGCCTGCCCCAAGCCAAGACACTCGACCCTTGCAGCTTCAGTCTTGGGCACCGGGAGAAACGTTCCAACCCAATGCAAGGCCTGGTGACCCCGTTATCCTGAACTTCAACAAACCATTAGACCCAGCTTCGGTGTTCCTTGACGGTGCCGTACAGGTTTCTGTTGATGATGTAGTAAAGACGTACCCAATACGTCACGATGGAGCCACGATCATCATCGGAGGAGATATCCTTCAACACGGAAAAGACGTCGAGCTCACCCTCACCAGCCTGCTCCGAGATACGCAGGGAAACCCGCTCAACCAGGACCAGACACTCAACATCCGCCTACCGGACTTCGTGCTTCCCAATGGCAGCACCAATGAGCTACGTGCACCACTTGTCGCTGCTGTTTTTCCCGGTTACCCCTGTGCGTTAACCGATGTCGATCTTACCGGCGAAAGAGAGACTTGGCGCAATGGCCGATGTGTAGGAGGTAAAAATAGCGACCCGCTCTATCCTGTACCGAATATGTTCAAGGATTTTAGTATTCGAGTCATCTTTAGCCGCAGTATCGACGGCGACACGGTTAATGATCAGACTTTTGTTGTTGAACACTTCGATACCGTTAATAACGTATGGCAACCCGTCAATGGTCGCCATAAAGTACTTTCACAGCGAATCGAATTTTTACCGAACAGTCCCTGGCGGGTTGGTGACCTTTACCGTTATACCCTGCACTCCGAGGAAGGAGCGCCGAACTGTGGAGTCAACGCCATATGTTCAAATGATGGAGCCCCTCTGCAAACACGGCAAATTTCTCAGTCCAGCTCCACAGCGCCTGGCCTTAGACAAGGAGGTCCGGACCTGACCAATCACTTTGTGGTAACAGGAGAAGAGGACAGGATTACCCGCGTATCATTACGGTCACTACCTGTAGCGGATGTCAACGCGAACCTCAGTCTCGATGACAATGAGCAAGGTGCGGTACCCGATGGTAACGGCGGTGCCATTGCCGATGCCAACTACCTACAGCTTAGGCTAAAAAACAAATCGGGAGTAATAACCCATGCCAACATTGGCTGTGGTATAGGCGACGATTGCCCGGAAAAGAAATTTGCCTTTGTCGGGTCAGGCGCCTTGCAAGCCGGGGTAAGCCAGTATGAGCCGGATGTCACCATCAACCGACGCCTCATCGACAGCGACCCAATGACATCAAATGAAGTCACCGGCGCCGTCATTGCCAAAGTCTTCCCTACCGTTCTCTCAACGACCAGTGTCTTTCTGGAAGCTCGCGCACTGGGATTAATCACAATACCGCTGGACACCGGTCCTCTGGTACTTCGATTGGGATACGAAAACAATCAACCCATTACGGGCTATATCACCGAAACCCCGGATGGCCCCTGGTTCAGTACTACGTTTGATCTCATGGTGGATGCACCAGAGTTAGAACCACGGCTAATTATAGAACTCGGGCATGACATCCGCAGCAAAGTAATTACCGGAGTCACCCTCGAAGGCCCCCTGCGCTTTGTCGATGATGGTCGTCTGATTCTCAAAGTCCGTAACCCCGACCCTCTCATCATACCGGCCAACATTGATCTCTTGGGAATCGGCTTGGCGGGTGTTGAGCTGGAAGTCCCCCCCCTCGGCGTAGATCTGACCTTTACCTTTTTGCCGGTAAAAGATTTTTAATATATTCCCCTTGTGCTAACGCACTTTCATGCCCCCTTTATGGGGGCTTTTTTCTGTCCTCACCGTATGCCACACCGCTGAATGATCATCAATATCGTCAAATAGGACTTTTCTTTGTGTAGAAGAAACGCTAATATTTGGTTGTTTGGCCAAATAAATAAATGCCTATAATGATGCATCCTCACGACAGCCTCGCAAGCCTTGCCTACAGCGATTCAAAGCACTCACCGGAATCTGGCAGGGATATACAGTTCCCGGGAAACGGCGGGTTGGTTCTTAGTGCAACCCAGTTCGGGGACCCGAAGTCACCGCAGGTGCTTTTGCTGCATGGCGGCGGACAGACCCGTCATGCCTGGGCGCACACGGCAACAGCTCTGGCCAGATCAGGGTACTGCGCTACCTGCATTGATGCCCGCGGTCATGGTCAAAGCCAGTGGTGCCCTGAAGGGGATTACAGCGGCACCGCGCTGGTATCAGACCTCCGCGCCATCATCCAATCACTTCCCACATCACCTTATATCGTGGGAGCGTCAATGGGCGGACTGACGGCCATGCTTACCCTTGGGGAGGAGCCCCCCTTGCCCTGTCGAGGTCTGGTACTGGTGGATGTGGCCCCACGGCTTGAGACCAAAGGCGTTCGCCGGGTGATTGAGTTCATGCGCCGCCACCCTGACGGTTTCGACTCTCTGGATCAGGTTCAGGATGCCGTGGCTGCCTATAACCCAACACGAAAAGCACCATCAAGCTCACAGGGCTTGCGAAAAAACCTCCGCCAGGACGCTAATGGCCGTCTCCATTGGCACTGGGATCCTGCGTTTCTTGATCATGCGGTAATCCCTGAAGCAAATGAAGGCATGTTCGGCCGAGCGCGACTCAATCTTGCAGCAAGCAAACTCAAATTACCGATATTACTCATCCGCGGCCATCACAGTGATGTACTCAGCGAAGCAGGAGCCCAGGAATTATTAGCCCTCGTGCCACATGCCAAGTACCGAGTAATCCATCAAGCAGGTCATATGGTAGCGGGTGACCGCAACAGTATTTTTACCGGAGCAGTGCTGGACTTTCTTCAGCACCTTGACCCGCAAGGAAATCACATACGCTCCACCGATCGGAGACTTACACCATGAAACATAAACACCTCGACGTGCTGATCATTGGCGCGGGCCTTTCCGGCGTCGGTGCGGCTTGTCACCTAAGCCGCAAGTGCCCAGATCTACGCTATGGCATCCTTGAGCGACGCAAGCGCGTTGGTGGCACCTGGGATTTATTTCGCTATCCCGGCATCCGTTCGGACTCCGATATGTTCACACTCGGCTATAACTTTCGGCCTTGGACAGACACCAAGATGCTTGCCGATGGCCCCTCTATTCGCAATTACATCGAAGAAACCGCTGAGCATCATCAGGTCCACAAGAAAATTCATTTTGGCCTGAAAGTCACTGCCGAGGACTGGAGCAGCGAATTCAATCGCTGGACGGTTACCGCGTTGAACGAGGAAACCGGTGAAGAAGAAGTTTTCACCGCTGGGTTTGTCCTCAACTGTACCGGTTATTATAACTATGACGCCGGCTACACACCGAAAATTCCTGGAATCAATCGCTTTGGCGGCGACGTAATTCACCCGCAGCACTGGCCAGATAACTACGACTATACGGGTAAGCGAGTTGTCGTGATCGGCAGCGGCGCCACCGCCGTAACACTGGTGCCCGCGATGACCGACCGCGCTGCGCATGTCACCATGTTACAGCGCTCCCCTACTTATGTTGCCTCCGTCCCTGAGCAAGATCTCATCTCGAAAAACCTGCGCCGAGTACTGCCAGAAATGCTTGTTTACCGCATGGCGCGCACACGCAATATCCTGCTGCAGAGAACCGTATTTAACCTATCGATTCGTAAGCCCAAAGCGATCCGCAGATTACTGCTGGCCGCTGCTCGCAAACAACTGGGGCCGGATATCGACATGAAGCATTTTCAACCTCACTACAACCCATGGGAGGAACGAATGTGCGCAGTTCCCAAGGGGGATCTGTTCAAGGTGCTTCGTGAAGGCAAGGCTTCCGTGGTGACGGATCATATAAAAAATGTCACCAAAACCGGTATAAAACTGGAATCTGGGGATTGGATACCTGCCGATATTATCGTCACAGCTACCGGTCTGGATTTGCAAATGTTGGGCGGCGCAGAGCTACGTGTTGATGGTACGCACGTCAATCTCTCAAACACCATGATGTACAAAGGCTTAATGCTTGAAAAAGTGCCTAATATGGCACTGGTCTTTGGCTATACCAACGCGTCCTGGACCCTCAAGGCAGATATTGCCTCCGAATTTGTTTGTCGGCTTCTCAAGCATATGCGCAAGACAGGCGCAGAAAAGGTGACCCCTATCGACGAGGAAGGGTGTGGCTCTGATGTCAACTTTCTCAACCTTCGATCTGGCTACATTCAACGTGCTGATGACCGCCTGCCACGCCAAGGCAACAAAGATCCTTGGCAAAACCTCAACGATTATCTTCACGACCTGCCGGCGCTTCGTTATGGAAAAATGAATGATGGCCACCTTAAATTCGAAACGACAAACCTACATAAAACGAAACGCAATCTCGTCCAAAAACTTCTGAGCAACACATCAATATAGAGGCGCAACGATGAAATCATTTTCAGGAAAAGTCGCGGCGATCACTGGCGCCGGGTCGGGCATCGGGCAAGCCACGGCGATTGCTCTAGCAAAAGAAGGCTGCCACTTAGCGATCTCTGATATCAGCGAAGAAAGCCTAGAGAAGACGGTCGAATTACTGGCAGGCTACGCCGTCAACATCAGCACTCATGTTGTTGATGTCAGCAACAAAAATGCGGTTTATCAATACGCGGAAGATACCGTATCAACACACGGAAAAGTAAATCTCATCATGAACAATGCCGGTGTGGGACTGGGTGAGACCGTCGAGAACATGAGCTATGAAAACTTTGAATGGCTGATGAATATCAATTTCTGGGGTGTCGTATACGGTACAAAGGCATTTCTTCCCCATCTCCAGAAAATAGGTGAAGGCCATATCGTCAATATCTCCAGCGTTTTCGGCATTATCGGTGTTCCAACCCAGTCAGCCTACAACGCCGCAAAATTTGCTGTTCGCGGATTTACAGAATCATTACGTGAAGAGCTGGATATCGCGGGCGGCCTTGTCAGCGCGACTTGCGTTCATCCAGGTGGAGTAAAGACCAACATCGCGCGTAATAGTCGCATGGGAGACATGGGCAGCATGAACATGGGCGACAAAGAAGAGATTGCCAGCATGTTCGAAAAAATTGCCATGACCACACCCGAAGCTGCCGCTAGAACCATCCTGAAAGGCGTGCGGAAAAACCGGCGAAGAGTTTTGGTAGGCGGTGACGCGGTCATGCTGGACACCACACAGAGACTGATACCCACAGGCTACCAACGCTTGCTTGAAATTATGTTTAAAAAACAGCAAAGCAGCAAAAATAAAAAAACGCATCAGGGCATGGCCTGACATTTTTCTCTTTAACTATCACATTATTGATTGGAGGCGATATGCGCTCGTCTAATACGGTAAAAAGCATTAAGAAACTCAGCGGCGCACTGGTGGGCATTCCACCGCGTCATATCAATTTTCAATTTCCGGATTCCATTCCAAAGTATTTTTATGCTGGAAATGCCACAGCAACGACTTTCTTTGCCATGCTCTCCGGTTTTTTCCCACCTGGTGAACGCTATTTCATGGAGTCCGTTAGACACTTTCGTGGTCAGGTTAAGGACGAATCTCTACGGGCGGCCATATCGGGCTTCATGGGGCAGGAGGCCATTCACGGACGAGAGCACGACAGGCTGAACCAGATTCTCGCCGAGTACGGCTATGACATGCAGTCGCCAGATCGGTTTGTCAAAATTGGCTTGGCCATACTAGAGAAGTTGCCGCCGAGCACTCGGCTAGCCGCCACCACGTTTATGGAGCACTTTACTGCGCTTCTCGCCGAGCAGCTGCTTGAAGACGAGAATTTTGTACGCCAGGCAGACCCTGAAATGCTCAAAATATGGCAGTGGCATGCGCTCGAAGAGCTGGAACACAAATCTGTTGCCTACGACGTATATGAGCTTATTGGTAACAGCCGTACAGAGCGCGTGGCTGCAGCCCTCGCCTCGATGGTCGTCTTGCTGCCGATGCTGGGCATCACCTGGAGCTGGATGCTTGTCAAAGACGGCCAGCTCGGCAACATCAGCGATAATGTTAAAGGTCTGAATATTTTGCTAGGTCGTAACGGGTTTGTATCGCAAATCCTTTCGCGCCTTCCTGAGTTCATTCAGCCGGATTTCCACCCTGATCAACATGACACCAAAGGGCTGGAAAAACTGTGGCGTGAGAAGTTGTTCGCTGAAGGTGGCCAACTGCATGAGCTGTATAGCAATCCGGCGGCATAATAATGCTCAAGGGGGTTTAGGGAACCTCTGAATAGTTGACGACTCTGTCACCACCGTTTGCTAAAAGACACACAAAAAAATGCCGGAATTGCTTCCATGCAACTCCGGCATTACACCTTTTATCATAGCTTTTCTCTAGCCGATCTTTATTGCGCATCCTCTAGAATGAATTGTGCCGCTCGCTCGCCAATCATCATACATGGCGCGTTCGTATTACCACTGATCAACAGTGGCATGATCGAGGCATCGGCGACACGCAACCCCTTCACACCGTTTACCCGCAGACGGACATCCACCACCGCTTTTTCATCACTACCCATTCGGCAAGTGCCGACGGGATGGTAGATTGTTTCAGCGCGCTGGCGAATATCCGCGTCAATCTGGTCATCACTCTCCACGCTGGAAGCCGGTTCGTCATCACCGCCAAAAGCAGAGCTGAAAGAATGACTGTGAAACACTTTTCTGGCTAGTTTCACGCCTTCACGGAGCACAAGAATATCGTCAGGATGAGAAAGATAGTTTGGGTCTATCAAAGGCGCAGCAAATGGATCGCTATTGGCCAATCGAATCTGTCCTCGACTCTTAGGCCTGAGTTGGCACACATGAATCGTACAACCAAACCCTGGCGTCAACTGACGTCCATGATCTCGAAGATAAGCCGGTAAAAAGTGTAGCTGAGCATCCGGACGATCCGGCTCGCTGAGCAGGCTGACAAAAGCCCCTGCTTCCGCCGCGTTACTGGCAAGAAAGCCGCGCCGATGACGAAAATACTGGTAGAAGGCACTAATCAGCCGAGGTATAAAAAACGGTGACATGCCGATTGATTGACGGCTTTTGTCCTTGATCATGACGGTCATATCAAGGTGATCTTGAAGGTTCTCCCCAACTTCCGGCGAGTCTTGCAAACAGGTGATGCCGATTTTCGATAGGTGCTCTCGCTCTCCAATACCCGACAACATCAGCAACTGAGGGGTATTGATCGCCCCACCGGACAGGATGACTTCTTTGTTCGTACGAATGACCGATTGAGCACCATCACTATCACAAATTTCGACGCCAATCGCCCTGCCGCAATCCAGTAACACCTTGGTTACCTGCACATCCGTCATGATGTGCAAGTTATCGCGGCCACGTGCAGGATCCAGGAAAGCACGCGCGGCACTCCACCGGCGCCCTTCTTTTTGTGTTACCTGAAACCGGCCAAAGCCTTTCTGTTCCGGCCCGTTAAAATCATCGTTTCGGGTATAACCCAGCTCTTCACCGGACTTAATAAACAGCGGGGTTAACGGGTTAACATCCCTGACTCGGGTAACATTCAGTGGCCCACCCACACCATGCCAATTGTCAGCGGAGTATTGTTCATTGTTTTCATGTGCATTGAATACCGGCTGCACATCTTTCCACGCCCACCCTGTTGCGCCTTGCGCTGCCCAGTCATCATAGTCTTGTTGTTGGCCTCGAATGTAGACCATGGCATTGATTGAGCTGCTGCCCCCCAGTGTTTTTCCTCGCGGCCAGTAGAGGCGCCTTTTATTAAGGTGACTTTGTGGCGCGGTGTCGTAGCCCCAGTTTCGCTTTCCTTGTTTAATTAGACCGATGAGTCCAAACGGAATATTAATAAAACCGCTATTATCGTGGGGGCCGGCCTCAATAAGACAAACGGAATACTTGCCGCACTCGCTTAACCGGTTGGCAAGAACACAGCCCGAAGAGCCCGCCCCCACGACGATAAAATCAAACGACTTCATTTTGCTTCTCCCCCGCCTGAATAAACCGTGACATGTGGTGCTCTCGGTCGCCATGACTCAATGATGCATGTGTCACCAGACGGAAGTAATGGCCAATGTTCAGCTCTTCCGTAACACCAACGCCACCATGGATCTGGATACCTTGCTGAGTGATACCAACGGCCCGGTTTGCGTAGTAAGCCTTTGCCGCCGCTGTCGCGCGCCCGCGCTCACCGACGTTTGCGCTCTCTCCTTTTACTGACACCATCAAGAGCATGGATTCCAGCTGCTGGAGATCAATAAACGCATCAACAAGGTAGTGCTGGATTACCTGAAAACTGCCAATCGTTCTACCAAACTGTTTACGCGTTCGAGCGTATTCCAGAGTGGCCTGATACACCTCTCGGCAGGCGCCGTACATACGTGCGCAGTCCAATGCGCACAGATAATCGAACCAGGCAGAAACCGCTTGCTTTGCCGCATCACCACGACACAAAACCATTTCGTCTGTGATGAGCACATCATCAAGCGTCAAACTGGCAGCACGGCTTCCATCGAGCAGTCGATATCTTTCAACGTCACAGGCGTCGAAAGGTAGCGCGACAATGACCAACTCATCACCAGACATAGCGGAGACGAGCACGGCGTCTGCAACGCCACCATCAGACACAACGTGCTTCTGCCCGGAAAGTCGTTCTCCGTTTAGCCTCAAGGAAGGGTTCAGCACGTGATAACCGGCATGCCGGTCATAAAGACCGCAAGCCACACGTGCCTCACCAGCAATAATGCGATCAAGCAACGCCAAGGATGTTGGCGTATTGGCGAACTCCAATAACTTGCCGGGGGAAACAATTAAATCGACAAAAGGGTCAAGACAAAGCGCGGCTCCTAACTCCTGAACAATGGCGCACACGTCAAGCAATGAGCCGCCATACCCTCCAACAGATTCAGCAAACGGAAGGCCAAACCAACCCAAATCATTCATGGCCTGCCAGCGATTCGCTTCAAGGTGATTACTCTCATTCAACTGTGCAATGTAGGTGTCAAATGAATAGTTGTCTTTAAGATAACGGCGCGCGGTATCCGCAATCATGGTGGTATTTTCGGGTAACTTGAAATCCATTTTTCACCTCACAATCCGAGCAACATCTTCGCCAACACGTTTTTCTGGATCTCGTTAGATCCACCATAGATGGTGCACGCACGCAGGAAGTTATAGCGGCGACTGGCCTGATTAAAAATTTGCTCCCCAATGGGCTCCTCGTTATCCCATGGCAAAGACATCAAACCTCCGATTTCCACCATCGCTTGGGAAACCCTTTGCTGTAGTTCCGTGCCTTTGATTTTCAGTCCTGACGATTCTGGGCCGAACGGCTTGCCTTCATCTGTGGCAGCAACGGTGCGAAAGTTGGTGTATTCCAGTGCCATAAGATCGACTTCCAAGCCAGCCAACCGACGCACCGCCAACTGCTTATCTGTTTCCGTTGGTAGCGCATCGATAGCACTTTTAAGGCGATTGATTTCGTAGTGAATATCCGCCACACCGGCAATGGTGGTGCGTTCGTGGGTAAGAAGAAACTTGGCAATGGTCCACCCCATTCCTTCTTGACCCACCAAATTTTCCACAGGCACTTTCACGTCGGTAAAATAGACTTCGTTAAGGTGATGATGCCCATCAATTGAATAAATCGGCCGTACTTCAAGCCCGGGGGTTTTCATATCGATCAGCAGGAATGAAATACCCTGCTGCTGTTTCACGGTGCTATCCGTTCGCACCAAGCAAAACATCATGTCTGCCCAATGGGCCTGTGTCGTCCAGATTTTTTGACCATTAACCAAATAATGGTCGCCATTACGCGTGGCTCGCGTTTTTAACGAGGCCAGATCTGAGCCCGCATTGGGCTCAGAATAACCTTGGCACCATAGCGTTTCGCCACGCTGAATGCCGGGCAACCACCGTTCCTTCTGTGCTTCAGAACCAAAGGTATATAACACCGGCCCAACCATGGCCACACCAAAAGGACTTGTTGGCGGAGCCCCTGCCGAGGCGCGTTCCTGATCGAAAATATACCGCTGGGTTGCGCTCCACCCTGGGCCACCAAATTGTTCTGGCCAAGTAGACGTGAGCCAACCTTGACTGCCCAGCAAACGCTCCCATCGTTGCTGCATATTCTTGTCTGGCATCGCTCCTCGGGCAGTACAGCGCCGAATATCATCAGGCACATTTTCCTTCATCCACTGCCGGATACTCTTACGAAATTCTTTTTCGTCATTACTGAAATCCAGATTCATGGAAGCCTCCAAGCCAATAAATTTCGCAATACAAGGTCATCAATTACTCAATTAACCTGTTTACCGTTGCTCTCCCAAAAGGGGGCTCGCAGTTCGTTTTTCAGCACCTTACCTGCCCCACTCACCGGCAACGACTCTGCCTTAAAATCAACGCTACGAGGCACTTTGTAACCTGCAATTCTTTCACGGCAATGTTCGATAATCTCTGCCTCACTGGCGTGCTCTCCTTCACGCAGCACCACGATTGCATGCACAGCTTCACCCCAGCGTTCATCGGGAATACCAATTACCGCGCACTCCTGTACCGCAGGATGGCTATAAATGGCACCTTCAACTTCAACAGAGAAAATATTTTCTCCACCGCTGATTACCATGTCCTTGGCTCGATCAACGATGAAGACAAATCCATCCTCGTCCATGTAGCCAAGGTCGCCGGTATGTAGCCAACCATTGCGCAAGGTATCAGCGGTTGTTGATTCCATTCCCCAGTAACCCAACATGACGTTTGGTCCCCGCGCACATATTTCGCCAACCGTACCTTGAGATACCACCTGATCATTTTCATCAAGCACCACCACCTCCACACCCAGTGCTGCGCGACCGGCGCTACGTAATTTTTCTCCGCCGGGAATGTGATGTTCTGGCCCGAGTGAGGTAATGATTGGGGAGGCTTCGGTCTGGCCATAGCCCTGAGCAAATGACACTGTCGGCATTTGTTCCATAGCACTAATCAATACCGCCTCTGGCATTGGCGAGGCGCCATACAGCATGCGTTTTATGCTGCTGACATCGTAATTGGCGATGCGCCCAGATGAGGCTAGAAGATTGACCATGGTCGGCACCAACAGGGTGTTCGTGACTTTCTCCTGCTCAATGAAAGCCAGCACTTCATCAACATCAAAGCGAGGAACAATGCCATGTGTCCCCGCAGCCAGTGTCACGGCAAACGTGCTGGCCATATCAGCCAAGTGGAACATGGGCCCGGCATGCATATATATGGTGTCACTGTCATAGCCCATCTCGGCAACCACGTTTAGGGCATTGAATACCAGGTTGTCATGACTCAGCATCACGCCTTTTGACCGCCCAGTGGTACCACCGGTATAAAACAGCCCCGCCAGATCGTCACCGCCAGCATTGGCGTCACGGATTCGATCGGCGTTGGCGACAAGGGATTCATAATCAATACACCCTTGTGGACACTCACCCTCACCCATGAAGACAACATGCTTGATAGACTCAAGCTGTGGCTGTAGGGATGGCAGCAATGCTGCAAAGGTGTCATCAACGAAAAGCACTTTAGAACCTGAGTCATTCAAGGTATAGGCGATTTCAGGTGGTGCGAGCCGAATATTGACGGGATTCACTGCCGCACCGGCCCACGGCACTGCATAGAAATACTCCAGGTAGCGATCGCTGTTTAATGCCAGTATGGCAACCCTGTCACCCGCATTGACGCCCAGACTTAGCAACCCGTTAGCAAGGCATGCGATACGGTCTTCAAACTCTCGCCAGGTTTGCCGCCGACCAGCAAAAACGGTAGCCGTACCTTGGCCGTTTAATTGAACCGCACGGCGCAAAGTCTGTGAAATATACATAACAGAACTCCTCTATTGAGGCAGAAAAGGAAGGGGGGAGGGTTGTTTATAGATTGGATTAGCTGGAAGCGAAGGCTCTCTTATAAATGAAGCGACCTCGGGAAACCTGGGCGCCATCAAGAAACACATCCACAACAACCACAATGAAGCGCTTTCCTTCACGAATAATGTTCGGCTTGGCCACCAACGTACCCGCAAAGGCCGGGCGCAAATAATCCAGAGTCATACTTGAACATACTGGCTTATTTTGTTCAGTCTGATTCGCTGTTAAGTGCGCGCCAGCAACAAGCTCCGCGAAGCTTGCGATAATACCGCCATGAAAAGTCTTGATCAGAGGGTTGCCAATGTGCTGCTCGCGAAACGGCATTTTATAGGTTGCTTCGCCATTATCGTCCGAAGCCGTCATACCAAGAAATTTTTCGTATGGTGATACATCGCCGACCACAGTAGAGAGAGCGGTTACCCTTTCTGTTTCGAAGCTGATGATTCCTTCATCATCGATTGTTTTTTTCTTGGAGGGGGCTCTCTTATTGCTAGGATTCACAGATTGATCAAAGGACGGGCCTGCCGTTCCTATCGCAAAACTGCCTGATACCGACGCCAGCAAATTGCCGCCATCACGCCCAAATGCCTCTCCACGGACATAAGCAATATTTTCTTCAACTGCAAAACAGGTGACATTACATGCCACCCCTTCGCCAGCCTCGGGTTTAGCGATGAAATCAACGCGCAAGTCAATTGTCGCAATTGGGCGCATGTCGCCGAGGCGCACAAAAATCGCCAAACCACATGCCGTATCAAGCAAGGTAGCGATGGCTCCCCGATGAAGCTTTCCCTGTTGATCACAAACCTCTTCCACACAAGGCATGCTCATTACCGCGCCATCTTTGGTAATGTCATCCATTGCGATACCAAAAACCCTGAACAACGGATGCCCTGAACCAAAAAAAGCCTTTGCGGCAAGCAGTTCTCTCGGGAGTGATGTCTCAGCTGTCATAGTTAGCAACTTTTTATCAGAATGTTGAAGCGGCATCCGCATACCGGGTCTCTGCAACACGCACAGATTCAATGGCGTCCGTTATTGCCTCTTCAGGGAATGTTTCACTTTCGGACCCCTTTCGCAGACAATCAGCCAGAGCGGACCATGCCGCAGCACTCGTGCGCATCAACTCGACCAAGCCTGCCTCATGTATTTCAGGAACAATTTCACTCGCTTCATCGAGAAATTCTGAATACATCGCTCTAAAGCCGCTGCCCCCCGTTCCACGCTTCTCGATCACTTGATAGGCGAAACGGAGCAACCATTGCCATTTATCCACTGCCTTCCAGCGAGGAAGTTCCTGGATCCAAGTTGTTAGCGCTTGAATACCGTGATTCCTGCTTCCTTGCAGGAGATTATCTGCATTCTTCACAATCGCACTGCGCACGTTATCGGCAGACACCTGAACCGAAACACTTTCGGGTGCGAACAATGAACCATGATGGATAAAGGGTGGCGACAAGGAGAATCTGGCTTCAACCAACTTGTCACGAGGCACCTCTAAAAGCCCTGGGCGCTCGGTATCGCTAACGAGCATCGTCTCGCCCTTCTCGGCTCGCTGCCAGGCGACGATGGCGTGACCGGGGAAATGTGTACTGCTCTTGAAATAAGGAAGGTAAAAAATATCAGTTAAGAGAAGCGCAGGCCGCCCCGCATCAAGATGGGCATCCAGCGCATCGGCGGCAGCACATTTATCTTGCCAAGTTTCCCAGCGAAACGGCACGCCCAGTGTAGAGAACACCGTTTCCTCAAATCCCATTGAACGGACATGGACAATAAACGGGGTGTCCGTGCCTGGTATTTCCACATAAGTAATACCAAGCCCGGCACCCAGCCCGAAGCAGAAAGCTTCCGTCAAATTAAGCCCATGAAACTCCAGCAGGTCTCTGATAGCTGAACTGCCACAGTGACGCCCAGGCCGATGTGTATGAGGAACATCGACGGTACTGGGGACATCCTGCTTGTCTCCATGCATCAGGCTGCCTCACTCACTGGAGCCGGACCGTAAATGGTTTCCGATGCCCGCATCGGATCTCCATGAGTCTCATACTCCGCCAACCACGCGGCAACCTTCTCAGGCATACCGGTATCCCAAGGGTGAAATCCAGGGCGGAACCAAGCGAGGAAATCAGGCAGCATGCCTGTGAGAATACCTTTTCGCCCATAAAGCTTGTTCAGGCCTCGCAGAATCACACCAGGCTGGCGCGTTACGCCATCAAGCTTGAGCATATTCCAAAATACTGGAGCCACGACAAGGTGAACCATCAGGGTCGCAACCACCAACGCAGACGCGCGCGTCAAGTAGCCTCCACCTGCTGCGCCCTGATAAAGATCATAGGCCACGGCCTTGTGCTCTACTTCTTCGACCCCGTGCCACAGAAATAGCGCTCTCATGACGGGGTCAGCCTCGCTAAACATCTCGCTCTTCTCGCTGACCATGGTTTCGCCCAGGGTTGCCGTAAAGTGCTCAAACGCCGCCGTCATGGCGAGCTGATACTTCTTCGGCAGGTACTTTTGTGTGGTGCGAATAAAGGTCCTTAGATTCGCAGTGACCTTATCCACATCCACGCCCTGGCTGGCCATCACATCGTTGAAACGATCATGGACAATCCCGTGCTGACCTTCCTGGCGAATAAAGTGACGAATATCCTCGCTCAGCTGATCATCTGTCACTTGATCCTTGAAGTTACGCACTGACTGGATAAAGAAGCGCTCCCCCTCCGGGAAATGCACTGAGAGGGCATCAAAGAAGCGGGTCAGCACGGGGTCACCGCCATTCCAGTGCCGTGGCACTGACGAGACATCAAAAGCGACTTTGCGCGGCTGAATTGATACAGAACTCATAATTCCTCCAAATAAACAGGCTGTCTACGTAGTGACATCCCTTGATCTTATTTGGCTGAACAACCAAATGTCAATAACCTTAGGTCGCAAGTCTCCTCTGTGAAGCAGTCGTTATGCATAAAGCTGCATTTAAATGGTTTTGGAAGTGTGGTCCGACCATGGAAGATACGCTGTATAAAATTGAATCGGTGTGCTGTTTTTCGAATATTTATCTTTCCCGGAATGCCGATGAAACTTCCACCTTGAACTTTCGATGCCTGCGGGATGAGCTGAATCTGTGCAAGATTCTAGTTATTGCAATATCCAGAATCGCAAAGAAAGAAGCGCAAGACTAAGTGATTTATCGCTGAACGTTCTGGAATGCAATCCACGACGAGGAAGACAGCACAGCAATGCGAGACCAGCAAACCAGCGCGCGAACTAACGTGAACATACATTCCGGGTGATTAAAGGTATCTTCGGCTACAGAAAGGTGCCACCTTGGCCAAGCCTAGAATACCAACAGGCTATATACCTTGGCGGGGCCAATAACCTGTTCGGAGTGAAACGGGAGCTGCCGCGCCTGATTGCTGCTTTTCTTGAGCATCATAAAACCGAAAAATGCACGATATTCAGGCCCGCCCTAACTCGTATGAGAATTCACCAAGCAGGTGCTGTCGAGAAGATGAGAGGCATGTTAGGCCGCAGCTCACCAACATCGGCCAACTAAATAGAGAAGAGCGATCGGCGTAGTATCGAACTATCCAAATACTACACAGAAACTTCAACTACCCGCATGAAGAGAAATGCGGCCACTATCCCAGATTTTTTCAACCATATATCACCTCTATGAAGCCAGGAAGGAATGGCCTTCCTGACCCTGTCTCATGGAGGTTTCATGATCATTCAATGTCCGTCCTGCCGTTCCATCCGCGTTGTCGCCCTGCAGAATGGCCGCAAGGTCGGCGGCTCTGTAGGCACGGTTGCAGGTGCCGCCAGCGGCATTGCCATGGCTAGCAGCGGTGCTCGCGTGGGCGCTACGGTCGGCCTGGCGTTTGGCCCTGCCGGGTCCGCCATCGGCGGTATCGCCGGTGCCGTGTTTGGCGGTTTGGCTGGCGGCGTGGCCGGTGGTGAAGCTGGTGCTGCGCTGGGCGCCAAGCTCGACGAGACCTATCTCGACAACCTGGAATGCCTGGATTGCGGACACAGCTTCCGCCTCGATGCCGAGTAAGTCCCACTCTCCCCTTACCACTCACACACCCCTGAAGCCCGCCCAGTGCGGGCTTCTTTATGCCGCTATGGAGGCCTGGATGGATATTCCCACTTTCGTAAAGAACGAGCAGGGCCTGTACCACGTACAGGGCTGCGTTAAGCCTGAGGAAATTGTCAGTACGGCGGCCACCATTCTTCTGGATGAGCTGACCGGTCGGGAGGCGCTAACCACTCCCACCGATGTCGCCCAGTTCCTGCAGATGGCCCTGGCCCAGAAGAAGAACGAGGTCTTCGCGGCCATCTTCCTCAACAACAAGCATAAGGTGCTCAGTTTCGAGCCCTTGTTCAACGGCACCATTGATGGCGCGGCGGTGTACCCCCGTGTGGTGGTACAGCAGGCCCTGGCCTGCAATGCCGCTGCCGTAATCTTCGCCCATAACCATCCCTCCGGGTGCTGTGAGCCCTCCCAGGCTGATCGCACCATCACTACCCGGCTCAAGGACGCTCTGGCCCTGATCGATGTGCGGGTCTTGGATCACTTCGTCGTGTCCCGCTCCGAGTGGGTCAGCTTAGCCCAGCGTGGCTGGCTCTGAGCCTTCACTCTTCGGCTTTTGCTCTACCACTGACTCAACCACCTCTTCTCATTCGTTAAGCCGCCCGTTTTGGGCTCATCGTTATTCTTGGAGATTTACCATGGCACATCTTGTCGAAAGCATGGCCTATGCAGGACGTACCCCCTGGCACGGGCTGGGCAACCA
>NZ_AQOQ01000029.1:0-43088 GCF_002888555.1 Alcanivorax sp. MD8A
GCAAGGAGTTATTCAGAGGCTCCCTAGCGGCCTGCCACCAGATGGGTGGCCTGTTGTGCTTCCCAGCCACCGCCCAGTGCCCGATACAGATCGGTTTCATTGCTCAGTTGCTGGCGCTGCAGGCTGACCCGTTGCTGGCGGGCGGACAGCAGGGTGCGCTGGGCATCCAGAACCGCCAGATAATCGTCGGCACCTTGTTCATAACGCTGTTGTGCCAGTGTCAGGGTTTGGCGAGTGGCTTCCACCAGCGCCTGCTGTGCCTGTGCCTGACGGCTCAGACTGTCTCGGGCTTCCAATGCATCCGCTACTTCCTGAAATGCCACCTGCACCGCTTTTTCATAGCTCGCCACCGCCTGGTCACGGCGCACCCAGGCAAGATCCAGGTTGGCCTTGTTGCTGCCACCGGTGAAGATCGGCAGGGAAATGGCGGGGCTGAATGACCAGGCTTTGGAGCCGCTCTCGAACAGCCCGGACAGCTCGCTGCTCATGGAGCCGTAGGCGCCGGTCAGGGTGATGCTCGGGAAGAACGCGGCACGTGCCGCACCAATGTTGGCATCGGCGGCGCGCAGTTGACGTTCTGCCTGACGAATATCCGGTCGCTGGGTCAGCAGGTCCGATGACAGACCCGAGGGCACCGGTGCCACCAGATCCAGCGCGTCGTCGCTGAGCGACACCGGTTGCAGCTCGGGCAGAGGGCCGCCTACCAGCACGGCAAGGGCGTTGTAGTCCTGGCTGACCTGCCGCTCGAAGCTGGCCTGATTGGCGAGGGCGCCCTGCAGGGCGATCTGCGCCTGACGGACATCCAGCTCGGTGCCGAGCCCGCCTTCATAACGGCGCTGGATCAGATCCAGTGAGGATTGCTGGGCGGCCACGGTCTCGCGACTGATCGCCAGATTCTGCTGGTCTGCCATCAGGGTCAGATAGCTTTGCGCGACCTGGGCGACCAGCGCCAGGTGGCTGCTGCGCTGGGTTTCTTCGCTGGCCAGATAGTTTTCCAGGGCGGCGTCCTTGAGGCTGCGCACACGGCCGAAGAGATCCAGTTCCCAGGCGGTTACCCCCACTTGCGCACCGTATTGGCTGCTAAGGGTGGACTGACCGGTGCTGGACAGGTCGCCGGGGAGGCGCTGGCGGGTACCAGTGCCCTCTGCCGTGACTGACGGGAACAGGTCGGCACGCTGGATCTGGTATTGGGCACGCAGGGCGGCCACGTCCAGTGTCGCCAGCCGCAGGTCCCGGTTGTTTTCCAGAGCGGTACGTATCAGCTGTTGCAACTCTTCCGACCGATACAGGTTTTCCCAGCCGGGCAGGGTGAGTTCGCTGGCCGGCTGACTGTCGCCCAACTGGGCGGCGACCGGGGAATCCGGGGCGTCATAGCTGGGGGCGAGGGTGCAGCCACCCAGCATCAGCCCGCCCAAAAGGGCGAGCGTCAGCGGGGAACGTTGCATTTAGGTCTCCGACGTTTTGCTCTTGCCGTTGAGCGGCACGCCGGACAGCTTGCGTACCGCCACATAGAACAGCGGGATAAAGAAGATCGCCAACACGGTGGCGGTGAGCATGCCACCGAACACGCCGGTGCCGATGGCGTTACGGGCGCCCGCGCCAGCACCGGTGCTGATCATCAGCGGGGTGACGCCGAGCATGAAGGCCAGTGAGGTCATCAGGATCGGGCGCAGCCGCATGCGGACGGCTTCCAGTGTTGCCTTGAGCAGGTGTTCGCCTTTCTGTTCCAGTTCCAGGGCAAATTCTGCAATCAGGATCGCGTTTTTCGCCGATAGCCCGATAGTGGTCAGCAGGCCCACCTGGAAGAACACATCGTTGTCCAGTCCGCGGAAGGTGGCGGCCAGAACCGCACCCAGTACCCCCAGCGGAACCACCAGCATCACCGCAAACGGGATCGACCAGCTTTCATAGAGGGCGGCGAGACACAGGAACACCACCAGCAGCGACAGGGCGTAAAGTGCTGGCGCCTGATCGCCGGACTGGCGTTCCTGATAGGACAGGCCGGTCCATTCAAACCCAAAGCCAGCAGGCAGCTTGGCGGCCAGTTCTTCCATGGCGTCCATGGCGTCACCGGTACTGTAGCCGGGGGCCGCGTTCCCCTGGATGTTCACCGAAGACACCCCGTTGTAGCGTTCCAGCTTGGGCGAGCCGTAGGTCCAGTGCCCGGTGGCAAAGGCCGAGAACGGCACCATTTCTCCCTGGGCATTGCGCACGAACCAGTCGTTGATGTTTTCCGGCAGCATCCGGTACGGCGCATCAGCCTGTACGTACACCCGTTTTACCCGGCCACGGTCGACGAAGTTGTTGACGTAGCTTGAGCCCCAGGCAATTTGCAGGGTGTTGTTGATGTCACTGATCGACAGGCCCAGGGCCTTGGCTTTCTGTTGGTCGATATCGATCTGGTACTGCGGGCTGTCTTCCAGACCATTGGGCCGTACGGCGGTCAGACGCGGGTCCTGGCTCGCCATACCGAGCATCATGTTGCGGGCATTGATCAGGGCTTCGTGGCCCTGGCCGGATTGATCGAGCAGCTGGAAGTCGAAGCCACTGGCATTGCCCAGCGCCGGAATTGACGGCGGACTGAGGGCGAACATCATGGCTTCACGAATGGTGGAGAAGTAGCCCATGGCGCGCCCGACCACATCATTGGCGCCGTCTACCGACAGATCCCGCTCGGACCAGTCTTTCAGGTTAACGAACGCCATGCCGGCGTTCTGGCCGCGGCCGGTGAAGCTGAAGCCCGCCACAGTGAACAGACCATCCACTGCATCGGATTCTTCGGTGAGGTAGTAGTTCTCCATTTTCTTGAGCACGTCTACGGTCTGCTCCTGGGTGGAGCCTGCGGGCAAGGTCACCAGCGTGAACAGGATCCCCTGGTCTTCTTCCGGCAGGAAGCTGGACGGCATGCGCATGAAGCTGAAGCCCAATACCCCGACGATGACCACGTAGATAAACAGGTAGCGACCACGACGACCGAGGATCTTCTCCACGCTGCCCTGATAGGAGCGGCTGCTCTTGTCAAAGCTGCGGTTAAACCAGCCGAAGAAACCCTTGTTGGTCTGGTGCTCCCCGTCCTTGGCCTTGAGCATGGTGGCACACAGGGCCGGGGTCAGGATCATGGCTACCAGTACCGACAGCACCATGGCAGACACGATGGTGATGGAGAACTGGCGATAGATGGCACCGGTGGAACCGGGGAAGAAGGCCATGGGAATAAAGACCGCCGATAGCACCAGGGCAATCCCCACCAGCGCGCCGGTGATCTGGCCCATGGATTTGCGGGTGGCTTCCTTGGGCGGCAAGCCGTCCTCGTGCATCACCCGTTCCACGTTTTCCACCACCACGATGGCATCGTCCACCAGCAAACCAATGGCCAGCACCATGCCGAACATGGTCAGGGTATTGATGGAGAAACCGAAGGCGGCCAATACCGCGAAGGTGCCCAGCAATACCACCGGCACGGCCAGAGTGGGAATCAGAGTGGCACGGAAGTTCTGCAGGAACAGGTACATCACCAGGAAAACCAGGATGATGGCTTCGAACAGGGTGTGGACCACTTCCTCGATGGAGATGCTCACGAAGGGAGTGGTGTCGTAGGGGAACACCATCTGCATCTTGTCGGGGAAGAACGGCTCCAGCTCTGCCAGACGGGCGCGCAGCGCTTCGGCGGTATCCAGCGCGTTGGCACCGGTGGCCAGGTTAATCGCCAGGCCGGCGGCAGGTTGGCCATTGTATCGCCCGGCGATGTCATAGCTTTGTGCCGCCAGTTCCACGCGTGCCACATCTTCAAGGAACACCTGGGAGCCATCCGGGTTCACCTTGAGCAGAATGTTGCGGAACTCTTCGGTATCTTCCAGGCGAGTCTGGGCGATGATGGTGGCGTTGAGCTGTTGTCCTTCCACGGCAGGCGCCCCCCCCAGCTGACCACTGGCCACCTGGTTGTTTTGCACCTGGATGGTCTGGGTCACATCCTGAGGGGTCAGGTCGTACTTGTTCAGCTTGTTCGGGTCCAGCCAGATACGCATGGCATAGGGTGAACCGAACAGCTGGATCTGGCCGACGCCGGCAACCCGGCTGATCGGGTCCTGAACGTTGGAAGCCACATAGTCGGCCAGGTCGGCACGGGTCAGACTGCCGTCCTCGGAGGTGAAACCCACTACCATCAGGAACGAGTCGGAGGACTTGGTTACCTGCATCCCTTGCTGCTGCACTTCCTGCGGCAGCAATGGGGTGGCCAGTTGCAGCTTGTTCTGTACCTGAACCTGGGCGATGTCCGGGTCGGTACCGGGGGCGAATGTCAGGCTGATCTGGGCATTCCCGAATGAGTCACTGCTGGAACTCATATACATCAGGTTGTCGATGCCGTTCATTTGCTGCTCGATCACCTGGGTGACCGAGTCTTCCACGGTTTTTGCCGATGCACCGGGGTAGTTACCCGAGATGGAGACCTCGGGTGGTGCGACGGTGGGGTACTGCTCAATGGGCAGGGTGTAAATCGCCAGCGCACCGGCCATCATCATGATGATGGCGATCACCCAGGCGAAAATCGGTCGGTCGATAAAGAATCTGGCCATGAAAATCCCGCTTGTGGTTAGGCTGCGTTATTACTGTGCTGCGTTTTGATCCCCGCCGTTGGCGGGGGCCTGGGGTGCGGCATCTTGCTGGGCATCCGCCTGCTCGGTATTGACCGGATTCACCGGCATGCCGGGCTGGATCATCTGCAGTCCATCAATCGCCAGACGGTCGCCATCGTTGAGACCGCGGGAAATCAGCCACTGACTTTTCACCGCACGCTCCGTTTCCACTTTCACTTTCTGCACGGTGTTGTTGCTGTCGATGACCATGGCAAAGGCTTGCCCGGTGGGGTCGCGGGTGATGCCTTTTTGCGGTACCAGAATGGCATTTTCGCGCTGGCCTTCCGGCAGGCGGCCACGCACAAACATGCCGGGTAGCAGCTCGCCGTCCGGGTTGGGGAACAGGGCACGCAGGGTGACAGAACCGGTGCTTTCATCCACGGCATACTCGGAAAACTGCAAGGCGCCGGGTTTGTTGTAGGCCGATCCGTCTTCCAGAATCAGGGTGATACGCGCTTCATCTTCACTCACTTGCTGCAGTTCGCCGGCGGCCATGGCCTGACGAAGCTGGCGCAAGTCATTACTGGACTGGGTCAGGTCTACATAGATCGGATCGAGTTGACGAATGGTCGCCAGAGCCTGGGCCTGGTTGGCGGTGACCAGGGCGCCTGCGGTCACACTGGAGCGGCCGATGCGACCACTAATAGGCGCCTTGATGATGGCGTAATCCAGGTTGATCTGGGCGCTTTGCAGGTTGGCTCGGGCCGCGGCCACCGCAGCCTTGTTTTCGTCCAGCTGGGCTTGGGCTTCGTCGTATTCCTGTTGGCTTACGGCTTTGTAGTCCAGCAGTTTCTTGAATCGCTTGGCGCGCAGCTCGTTGGATTTCAGCGTGGCCTGAGCCCGCGAGAGCTCGGCGCGAGCGGTGGCCACCGTGGCTTCATAGGTGCGGTCATCAATCTGGTAGAGCGGTTGACCCGCTTTCACTTCCTGGCCTTCCTCGAACAGCCGCTTTTCAATGACGCCGCTCACCTGTGGGCGTACTTCAGCGATCTGGTGCGCGGTGGTGCGGCCCGGGAGTTCGCGATTAAGGGTGACGGTCTTGGCTTTGACGGTCACAAAGCCCACTTCCGGGGCTTGTTGTTGCTGTTGTTGGGCTGGACCGCTGTCGCCGCAGGCTGCCAGCTGGAACGCCAGAAGTCCTGTCACGATGGAATAAAGGATACCGCTGCGCATAGTTTTCTGTCCTTGCAAACACCCCAGTACCGCTGCACGGAATGCAGATCGACGGGCTTGAAAAAAGAGTGAATCGCGTTCATTATATATACATTCTCGCGTGTATGTATATATGCAGCAACGCGGTTTGTTCGATTTTTTTGATTTGTCACTGCGGATCTCACCATGGTCAGACGCACCAAAAGCGAAGCAATGGAAACCCGGGCAGAGATTCTGGATGCTGCCGAGCGGGTATTTCACCGCAAGGGTGTGTTGTCGGCCACGCTCAATGATATTGCCAAGGAAGCCGGGGTGACTCGAGGGGCAATCTATTGGCATTTTGAAAACAAGCATGACGTGTTCATGGCCATGGTCGAACGAAACCGCCTGCTTTTCGACACCCTGTCAGAAAAGGCAGAGGATCCCGCGGAGCCGGACCCGCTGGGCCGCCTCGGTGACTTTATGTGTACCTTGCTCCGGCAAGTGGTGGAAGACCAGCACCAGCGCCGTATTTTCGAGATCATGTTTCACAAGTGCGAATTCAGCGGCGAGAACCTGCAGTTGCTGGGCAAGCAGCGGGACAAGTGCCGTGAGTCTTCCACGCGCATGGGCCGGGTGTTGAGCAATGCGGTGGCCCGGCAGCAACTGCCGGCCACCCTGCATATCGCCCGGGCCGTCAACTGGCTACACAGCCAGCTCACCGGCGTCATCATGTTCTGGCTGCTGGACCCGGAAAGCATGGATCTCGGTCATGATGCGGAGGGCTTTGTCCAAACCTGCTTGTTTTCCCTGGCTAGCGCGCCCTATCTGCATGCCTCCAGCGAGACGCCTTCGGTCTGAAGGGTGGGGCGTTTGCGTTGATCACGCCTCAAGGAAACAATTTCTAACGTTTTATTCTGAGTGAAATCAGGATCCGATAATCGGTATGGGCACCCGGCATACTCAGTGGTATGTTGGGTAAATAGCCTGTTTTTCCGCCGTTAACTGCCTTCTCTGATTTCGTTTCAAAAAATGAAATCACATTCCAAAATAGTATTGACCTCCCTCTAAAGCCGTGTCAGATTGACTGCCGAGTCAGATTTTTCCGCCGCTGTTTGCCGGCGGTTTGCGCTACAGCATCAACAATAAAAGGCCCCCAAACCTCAGGGTTTGACGGGAGCCGACCGGGAGAGCACAACATGTTTGATCGGCATCATGCGGTCTGGCCGGAGAATATGCCGCGCCACCTCAGCCTGCCGCAGACCAGCCTCTATACCAATCTGGAGGTGTCTGCCCTGCGTTACCCGCAGCGGGACGCGATTAACTATTACGACAGCCCCATCACCTTTGCGCAGCTCAAGCAGCAGGTGGATGCCCTGGCCGGGTATCTGCAGGCGCTGGGCGTGGAGAAGGGTGACCGGGTGTTGCTGTTCATGCAGAACGCCCCTCAATTCATTATCGGCTACTACGCGATTCTCCGTGCCAACGCCATTGTGGTGCCGGTGAACCCGATGAATCGGGCGGCGGAGCTGGAGCATTACCTGGAAGACACTGAAGCCGCTGTCGCGATCTGTGGACAGGAACTGTTGCCGGCCATCGCACCGGTGGTAGGTAAGGTCAATCTCAAGCATGTGATCGTGGCGGCCTACAATGACTACATCACCCGTGACACCGATCTGCCATTGCCTCCAGAGGTGCAGGCCCCGGCGGTGACGCTGGATAATGCAGCGCATATCAGCTGGAAAACCGTGATGGATGCCGACAAGCAGCCCAGTGAGTTACTGGTGGGCCCGGACGATCTGGCGGTGTTCCCCTATAGCTCCGGAACCACCGGCGCGCCGAAGGGATGCATGCATACCCATGCTTCTGTGATGGCGACCTGCGTGCAGGGTGCGGTGTGGAGCCACGGCACGACGGAATCGGTCACCCTGGCGACACTGCCGTACTTCCATGTGACCGGTATGCAGGGTTCCATGAACTCTCCGATCTATGGCGGCTCGCTGATTGTGCTGATGACGCGCTGGGATCGTCAGGTCGCGGCAAAACTGATCGAGCGCTACAGGGTGAGTCGCTGGGTGAACATCGTCACCATGGCCATCGATCTGCTGTCCGACCCCGAGGTGGAAAGTTATGACCTGTCGTCACTGGAGAATATCGGTGGTGGCGGGGCGGCCATGCCGGCAGCGGTGGCCGACAAGCTCTTTCACCTGACGGGCCTGCGTTACATGGAGGGCTATGGTCTGTCCGAGACCATTGCCGGCACCCACATCAACCCGACGGATCGTCCCAAGTCCCAGTGTCTGGGTATCCCGGTTTTCGATATCGACTCGCGCATCATCGATGTGGAGAGCGGCAAGGAGCTGGGCCCGGGCGAAGTGGGCGAGATCGTGACTCACGGTCCGCAGGTCTTCCAGGGTTACTGGAAGCGTCCCCAGGAAACCCAAAAGGTGTTCCTGGAACTGGATGGCAAGCGTTTCTTTCGCACCGGCGATCTCGGTTACTACGACGAAGAAGGGTATTTCTTCATCGTCGATCGGGTGAAACGCATGATCAACGCCTCTGGCTTCAAGGTCTGGCCGGCAGAAGTGGAGAGCCTGATGTACCGACATCCGGCGATTCAGGAGAGCTGTGTCATATCCACGCCACACGAGCGCCGTGGAGAATCGGTAAAAGCGTGTGTGGTGTTGCGCGACGACATGAAAGGCACGCTCACCGAGCAGGCCGTCATCGACTGGTGCAAGGAAGAAATGGCGGCCTACAAGGTGCCCCAGGTGGTGGAGTTCCGCGATGAGCTGCCCCGTTCGCCCACCGGCAAGGTGATGTGGCGAGCCCTGCAGGAGCAGGAGTGGGCAGGGCATCAACAACAGGCGTCCTGACAGGACGTAGCGGTTTGTCGGATAGCCGACGGATCTGGACAGTCTCACACTAACAATACCGCGGTCGCGCTACACCGCAGAGGCTGGATAACAACAGAGAAACGGGATGCAGGACCACGCCAATAGCGTGGCCGCATCCCAGTACAGAGGAGGCATTGCCTTGGATCTGTTTCTGCAACAAGTGCTCAATGGCCTGACCCTGGGCAGCATCTACGGGCTGGTCGCCCTGGGGCTGACCCTGGTCTACGGCATTCTGCACGTACCGAACTTTGCTCATGGGGCGCTGTATATGGTCGGCGCCTATGTCTCTTACATCACCATGGTGGATTTTGGTGCCAACTACTGGATCGCCATGATCGCCTCTGCCATTTCCGTGGCGGTGCTGGCGGTACTGTGTGAACGGTTGGTATTCAATCCGCTTCGCGAAGCGCCGCCAATCCACGACAAGATTGCGGCCATTGGCATCATGTTGTTCCTGGAAGCCATGGTGCAGATGAAATTCGGCGCGGAGTTCCGCCGTATGCCGACGCCGTACACCGATATTCTCGATGTGGCCGGCATGACCATCCCGGCCCAGCGGGTACTGATCATCATCGGCGCCTTCGCCCTGATGGCAGTGCTGCACCTGTTCCTCAAGAAAACCATGACCGGCTCTACCATTGTGGCCATGGCCCAGAATCGGGAAGGGGCGTTCCTGGTCGGCATCGATGCCAACCGGGTAGCGATGATGACCTTTGCCATTTCCGGGGTGCTGGCGGCAGTGGGCGCCACGCTGTTTGCGCCGATCAATCTGGTGTACCCGGCCATGGGGCACCTGCTGATCATGAAGGCCTTCGTGATCATTATTCTCGGCGGCATGGGCTCGATTCCGGGGGCCATTGTCGGCGGCCTGATCATCGGTTTTGCCGAAGCGTTTGGCGGCTTCTATATCTCCACTGATTACAAGGACATCATCGCCTTCGCTCTGTTGGTGCTGATTCTGTCGGTGAAGCCCACTGGCCTGTTTACCAAGGGGGTGCGCTAATGAATGCCCTGCAGAAGATTTCCGATTTTTTCATGACGCCGGCAATGAAGATGGTGTTGATTGTGGCGGCGGTACTGTTCCCGTTTGTGGCGGGTAATGAGTACCAGGTTTATGTGATGGCACTGGCGTTTGTATGGGCTATCGCGGTGTATGGCATGAACATCATTACCGGCCTGTGCGGTCAGTTAAACCTGGCTCATGGCGGTTTCTTTGCCATTGGTGCGTACGTTCTGGCGATTCTCACCGTGGACCACGGCTGGGGATTCTGGTGGGCCTTCGTGGCTGCCGGCGTGGCCGGTGCGGGGTTTGGCTTTCTGGCCGGGATCGTGTCCTTGCGCCTGAAAGAGCATTACTTTGCGATCTTCACCCTGTGTGTAGGGTTCATCATTTATCTGCTCATCGATAAATGGGAAGAGCTCACCCATGGTGCTCTGGGCATTATCAACATTCCGGCGCCTAACGGGTTCGGACTGGTGGATTTCACCGAGACCACACCGTTCTACTACCTGGCGCTGACCTTCATGGTGCTATCGGTCTGGCTGGCCGCACGTATTACCAACTCCCTGTTGGGGCGCAGCTTCCGGGCTATTCGTATCAGTGATGATCTGGCCGCGTCGCTGGGTATCAACCTGATGCGCAACAAGGTACTGGCGTTTGTGTTGTCCACCACCTATGCCAGTGTGGCGGGGGCGCTGTATGCCGGTCTGGTCCGGTTTATCGGCCCGGCGGAAGCTGACGTGGTGCATACCTTCGACATGATCACCTACCTGCTGGTGGGGGGCATTGGCACGCTGATGGGGCCGCTGGTGGGCACCATGGTTATCACCTGGCTGACCCAGTCCCTGCAGTTCCTGGAAGAGTACCGGATGATCGTGTTTGGCCCGCTGCTGGTGGTGCTGGTGATCTTCTTCCCGCGTGGTGTGGTGGGGTCGTTCCTTGGCTGGCGTGCCCGCCGGATGGCGGCGGCACAGGATGCAGGCAAGTCACAGGAAAACGCTAAAAAAAAATCCCCGACCAGCCCGGTAGCCACCAACAGGGAGGCAGGTAACCATGCTTAAGATCAATAACCTGACCAAGCGCTTTGGCGGGCTGGCGGCAGTGAACAACGTCAGCATTGAATTCGATGCCAACAAGATCAACGCCATCATCGGTCCCAACGGGGCAGGCAAGAGTACGTTCTTTAATCTGGTGGCCGGCGCTATGCCTCCCACCGAGGGCACTATCGAATACCAGGGCATGAACATCACCGGCATGGCTTGTGATCGCATTGCCCGGCTTGGCATTGCCCGGACGTTTCAGACCACCATGTTGTTTGAAGAGTCCACGGTACTCGACAACCTGATCGTCGGTCATCGCCTGCGAACCCAGTCGCGCCTTTGGGATGTGATCATCAATTCCCGACGACTTCGTGATGAAGAGGCCAAGTGCCGTGCCCGCGCTCAGGAAGTGCTGGATTTCGTCGGTCTGTCTCACATTGGCCATCGCATCACGGCAGACATCAGCCAGGAAGAAAAGAAGCGGGTGGCGTTTGCGCTGGCGCTGGCGACCGACCCGGAACTGGTGTTGCTCGATGAACCTGCGGGCGGGATCAACCCGGAAGAAACCGAAAACCTGGCGGGCCTGATCCGCAAGATGGTGGACCACGGGGTTACCGTCTGCCTGATCGAACACAAGATGGACATGATCATGAGCCTCGCTGACAAGATCATGGTGCTTGATCACGGTGAAAAAATTGCCGAAGGCACCCCGGAAGAAGTCCGCAACAATCCGGTGGTCATCGAAGCCTATCTGGGGAGTGATGAAGATGCTGCAGCTTAATCAAGTCGAAGCCCGTTACGGCAGCTTCAAGGCCCTGGAAAATGTCTCCATGTCAGTGGAGCAGGGCGAACTGGTGGTTTTGCTGGGTGCCAACGGTGCCGGCAAATCGACCCTGTTCAACACCATCAGTGGCTTGCTGAAACCCACTGCCGGATCCATTGCCCTGAATGGCAAGGATGTGACAGGCCTGAAACCCTCTGCGCTGGTGCAGAGCGGGGTGGTGCAGTGTCCGGAAGGCCGCAAACTGTTCCCGGAAATGTCAGTACTGAAGAATCTGATGCTCGGCGCCTATGTGCATCGTCGTGACAAGGCGGGCATGAAGAAAACGCTGGACCAGATCCTTGCCCTGTTCCCGATTCTTGATGAGAAGAAGGACGAAGCCGCGGGTTCCCTTAGTGGTGGCCAGCAACAAATGGTGGCTATTGGGCGAGCCATGATGGGGCGCCCCAAATTGCTGTTGCTCGATGAGCCCTCACTGGGCCTGGCGCCGTTGGTGGTAAAGCAGATGTTCGAGACCATCAAGGGCATCAACGAGCAGGGCACCACGGTACTGCTGGCGGAGCAGAATGCCTTCGCCGCACTGAAGATTGCCCACCGTGCCTACGTGATCGAAAACGGTCGCCTGGTCATGGAGGGTGATAAGGACGCGATGCTGGGTAATGAAGAAATTCGCAAGGCTTACATCGGAGCCTGACCCACAGCGTGTGCGCTACGACGCTACAACACAACGACACGTTACAGACGCTACAACAGTGAAAACAATAATCGGGAGAGATTCATGAGCAAAGGAACCCTTAAACGCTTCTGCCGGCTGGCCTGTGCCAGCGCCATCGCCCTGGCGGCGACAGGCGCCCAGGCTGCAGAAACCCTGAATATCGGTTTCACCGGGCCATTGAGTGGCGGTGCGGCCCTGTACGGCCAGAACACGCTGGAAGGTCTGCAAATGGCGGCCGAAGAAATCAACAGTAGTGGCGGCTTCCAGGTCGATGGTGAGACCTACGAAATCAATGTGGTGTCTCTGGATGACAAGTACGCCCCCAGCCAGGCCGCGGTGAACGGCAAGCGCCTGGTGCAGCAGTACAATGCGCCGGTCATTTTCACGCCGCACTCCGGTGGTACTTTTGCGCTGCAAGCCTTTAATGAACGCGATGGCTTTGTGGTGATGTCCTACACCTCGGTGCCCACGGTTACCGAGAAGGGCAATGAGCTGACCGTGCGTATTCCGCCGACGTTTACTGGCTATATGAAGCCCTTCACCAAAATTGCCATGGCCCAGAACGGCAAGAAAGTGGCCATCGCCAACGCCACCCATGACTACGCCAAATACTGGACCAAAGCGTTTGTCCCCACCTGGGAAGCCATGGGCGGTACCGTGGTTGCGGATAACCCCATGGACTACAACAAGTCTGCGGACTTCTACACCGGTGTGAGCAAGGTGCTGGCAGAGAAGCCTGACGTGATGTTCATCGGCGGCGCTTCCGAGCCAACCGCATTGGTGGCCAAGCAGGCCCGTGAGCTTGGTTTCAAAGGCGGTTTCGTGATTATGGATCAGGCCAAGATGGGTGAAATGGCCAAGATCATCGGTGGTTACAAGATGTTGGAAGGTTCCGTGGGCGTAGTGCCGCTGACGCTGTACGAAGAGCCCGGTGCCAAGGCGTTTGTCGCCAAGTATCACCAGCAAAACGATGGCAAGGATCCGACCACGGAAGTGGCCTATAACTACTTTGCCCTCTATTCCGTTGTTCAGGCCATGCAGGAAGCCGGCACGGTAGACGATGCCACGGCGATTCGTGCGGCCATGGGGCAGGCGCTGAAAAACCTGGCGCCGGAAAACAACCCCTACGGTGTGACCGAGATTGATGCTAATGGCGGCATGCAGGCCGACCCCAACATTGCCACCGTGAAGGATGGCAAAGTCGTGCTGCAGCGTATTTCGGAAGTGCTGGCGGACTGATTCTCTCCGGCCGGAAGCGGGGCGCCAGGCGCCCTGTTTTTCGGCCCTTTTTAAATAATGAAATGCAATTCCAAAATAATTGAAAGTTGTCGGTAATGGGCTATAGTGTAGGGCCTGCACCGGCAGCTCCGTTCCCGTACCGGAGACACACTGCCTTTGGCGTGGTGACACGTCGCAGTCAACGAGGAGAGTCGTTATGAGTAGCCCGGTTAGCCTCTGTCGTGACAATGACATTGGCGTTATCCGAATCCATTACCCCCCCGTCAATGCACTGGGGCAGGGTGTCCGTGAGGGCCTGCAGCGTTGCTTGCAGGAGGCCCTGGCCGATGACCAGATTAAGGCAGTGATCGTGACCGGTGAGGGCAAGACCTTTCCTGCCGGCGCGGATATCCGCGAATTCGGTAAACCGCCGCAACCGCCGGCCTTGCCCGATGTGATCAATGAATATGAAGCCAGCAGCAAGCCCGTGATTGCTGCCATTCATGGCACCGCGCTGGGTGGCGGGCTGGAAGTCGCACTGGGTTGTGATTACCGGGTGGCGCTGGACAGTGCCCGTCTGGGATTGCCGGAAGTGAAACTGGGTTTGCTCCCCGGTGCGGGGGGCACCCAGCGGTTGCCACGGCTGGTGGGCATTGAAGCCGCTCTGGACATGATTGTCGGTGGCAACCCGGTGAAAGCGGCGGCGGCCAAGGCGCTTGGGCTCGTCGATGAGGTCGTCAGTGGCGATCTGCTGGAGGGCGCCCTGGCTTTTGCCCGCAACGTCATTGACGAAAAGGCGCCGCTGCGTCGTCTCTGTGATCTGCCCATTCCTGGCGACAGCGGGGCTGACGTTTTTGCCCGCTTTGAGCAATCCATCGCCCGTCGCCAACGGGGATTCAAGGCGCCTTTCCATTGCATCAAGGCGGTACAGGCTGCCGCTGAGCTGCCCTTCGAGGAAGGGTTGCAGCGCGAACGGGAGTTGTTTGTCGAGCTGTTGCTGTCACCGGAATCCGCTGCCCAGCGTCATGTTTTCTTCGCCGAGCGTGAAGTGGGCAAGGTGCCGGGGCTCGACAAGGATACTCCGCGTCGTGACATCAACACGGTGGCGGTGATTGGTGCGGGCACCATGGGTGGCGGCATCGCCATGAACTTCGCCAACGCCGGTATCCCGGTGAAGATGCTTGAGGTGAAGCAGGAGGCGCTGGAAAAGGGCTTGGCCGTGATTCGTAGAAACTACGAAAACACCGCTAAAAAAGGCCGTATTACGGCCGAACAGGTGGAACAGCGAATGGCGCTGATCCAGCCCACATTGAGCTATGACGAACTGGGGGATGTGGACCTGGTGATCGAAGCCGTGTTCGAGAATATGGGCGTGAAAAAGGCCGTGTTCTCCGAGCTGGATCGGGTGTGTAAACCCGGCGCCATTCTCGCCACCAACACCTCGACCCTGGACGTGGACCGTATCGCCAGTTTTACCCAGCGCCCCCAGGACGTGATGGGCATGCATTTCTTCAGCCCGGCTAACGTCATGAAGTTGCTGGAGAACGTGCGCGGTGAAAAGACCGCCGATGATGTGATTGCCACCGTGATGGACCTGAGTCGTCGTATTGGCAAGGTCGGTGTTTTGGTTGGCGTCTGTCACGGTTTTGTGGGTAACCGCATGCTGCACAAGCGTCAGGCAGAAGCGATCAAACTGGTGAACGAAGGTGCCAGCCCGCAACAGGTGGACAAGGTACTGTTTGACCTTGGCTTCCCCATGGGGCCGTTTGCCATGTCAGACCTGGCAGGCATGGATGTGGGATACCGTATCCGTGAAGAATTGCGCAAAGAGGATCCCGCCAATGCGCCCGCCCGTAACTGGACCGACGAGCTGGTGGAAGCCGGTCGTCTTGGCCAGAAAACCCAGGCTGGCGTTTTTGACTATAAAGAGGGCGACCGCACCCCTGTCCCTTCACCGGATGTCGACGGCATTATTGAACAATACCGGAGTGATAACGGCATTACCCCTCGTGCCATCAGTGATCAGGAAATCCTTGAGCGTTGTATGTACGTGATGGTCAACGAAGGCGCCAAGATTCTGGAAGAAGGTATCGCGGCGCGTCCGCTGGACGTGGATGTGATCTGGATTTACGGCTACGGGTTCCCGGTGTATCGCGGCGGCGTGATGTTCTGGGCCGACCAGGTGGGCGTGAAAAAGATCCACGACAAGATCAGCGAGATTTATCAGCAGACTGGCGATCCAGTCTGGAAACCCTCCGCGCGGCTGGCTGAATTGGCCGAGCAGGGGAAGGGTTTTAACCGCTAAAAATGTGGCAACCCGCCGTCGGTGCTTTTCCTTAAAGAGCTAACGGCGGTTGCGTAGCAAAGAACAACCTTTGAAGAGGTTTGAAGATGGATATCAACTACACCCCGGAAGAACTGGCGTTTCGAGATGAAGTGCGTTCTTTCCTGGATAACAAGCTGCCCAAAGACATCGCCAGCAAGGTGAAGAACGGTCAGCACCTGGGTAAGGACGATACCGTCCGCTGGCAAAAAATTCTTAACGAGCAGGGCTGGATGGCCATGCACTGGCCGGTAGAGCACGGTGGCACCGGTTGGTCGCCGATCCAGAAGCATATCTTCGAGGAAGAGTGTGCCGAGTACGGAGCTCCGACTGTGCTGCCGTTCGGGGTGAACATGGTGGCGCCGGTCATTATCAAATTCGGCACCGAGGAACAGAAGCAAACCTACCTGCCGAAGATCCTTAACAGTGACGTATGGTGGTGTCAGGGTTATTCCGAGCCGGGTGCCGGGTCTGATCTGGCAGGCCTGAAAACCAAGGCCGTACGCGAGGGCGATCACTACATTGTGAATGGCCAGAAAACCTGGACCACGTTGGGTCAGCACGCCGACTGGATCTTCTGTCTGGTGCGCACCGACCCGAACGCCAAGAAACAGGAAGGTATTTCCTTCCTGCTGATCGACATGGAAACACCCGGAATCACCGTGCGTCCGCTGATCACCCTGGATGGCGAACACGAAGTGAACGAAGTGTTCTTCGACGATGTGAAAGTCCCGGTGGAAAACCTGGTTGGCGAAGAAAACAAGGGCTGGACCTGTGCCAAGTACCTGCTGACCTTTGAGCGTACCGGTATTGCCGGTGTGGGCCAGTCAAAGGCCGCCCTCAAACATCTGAAAACCGTGGCGCGCCAGGTGCAGCAAAATGGCAAACCGCTGATCGAGGATCCGCTGTTCCGCAATCGTCTTGCCGATGTGGAAATGGAATTGATGGCGCTGGAAATGACCAACCTGCGCACCGTCGCGGCGGCGCAAGCCGGTGGCGTACCGGGGGCGGAAAGTTCCTTCCTCAAGATCATGGGCACCGAGCTGCGTCAGGAGATCACCGATCTGTTCCGCCGCGCGGCGGGTCCGTACGCGCAGCCCTTCCTGCCGGAAAGCTTTGAAGCCGATTACGACGGCGAGAGTGTCGGTCCGGACTTCGCCAATACCGTGTCTGCCAAGTACTTCAACATGCGCAAGCTGTCGATCTTCGGCGGTTCCAATGAAATTCAGAAGAACATCATCGCCAAGATGATTCTCGGTTTGTAAGAGGTGAATGAGCATGGATTTTAAACTGAACGACGAACAGCGCATGCTCGAAGAAACCGTGGGCCGTCTGGTTCGCGATGGTTATCCCTTCGATGCACGCGAAAAGGCCCGCACCAGCGAGCTGGGTTATTCAACGCAGATGTGGCAGCAGTTCGCCGAACTGGGCCTGCTGGGTGTACCGTTCGCCGAAGACTTCGGTGGCTTTAATGGTGGTGGCCCTGAGCTGATGGTCGTTGCCGAAGGCTTTGGCCGTGGCCTGGTACTGGAGCCCTACCTGGCTACCGTTGTACTCAGCGGCACACTGATCGATGCGCTGGGCAACGATGCCCAGAAAGAATCCCTGATCAGCGCCATCGTGGGTGGCGAGCTGCGTCTGGCCCTGGCTGCCTACGAGCCGGAGGGCCGCTACGACCACACCCATGTGGCCACCCAGGCGGAAAAACAGGGCGACAGCTATGTGATTTCCGGTCGCAAGGCGGTGGTATTGCACGGCGACAGCGCGGATAAACTGGTGGTGATTGCCCGCACTGGTGGCGAGACTCGCGGCCGTGAGGGTTTGTCGGCGTTTGTGGTGGACGCGGATGCCAGCGGCGTATCCCGTCGCGGTTATGAAACCATCGATGGTCTGCGTGCCGCAGAGATCCATTTTGACAATGCCAGCGGCGAGCTGCTGGGTGAAGAAGGGGGCGCAGCGGACGCACTGGAAGCCTCACTCGCCCTGGGCATTGTGGCGCTGTGTGCAGAAGCGGCCGGCGCCATGGAAGTGGCATGCGACCAGACCTTGGCGTACATCAAGGAGCGTCAGCAATTTGGCGTGGCCATCGGCAAGTTCCAGGCCTTGCAGCACCGCATGGTGGAAATGCGCATGGAACTGGAAAAGGCCCGCTCCATGACCATTCTGGCAGCCTGCTCGCTGGATGCTGCACCGCAGGTGCGCGCCAAGCGTTTGGCCGCGGCCAAGGCCATTATTGGCAAATCCGGTCGCAAGGTGGCAGAAGAAGCCATTCAGCTTCACGGTGGGATGGGCATGATGGAAGAAACGGCCGTATCTCATTACGCCAAGCGTATCGTGATGATTGATCATCAGTTGGGCGATCTGGGATACCACATGCAGATGCTGGAAAGTCTTCTGTATGTGGATGAAGACGCTGCGTAACCCTGCAGACAAACAAGGCGGCCTCGGCCGCCTTTTTTGACGCTATCCTTCTTCCGGCTCTGTATGGACCGGGGGGGCGGCTCAAATGCTGTTCCTGAAACAGGATACGGGCTGTAGGCGCCTTGCTTGCAAGGCGATACCAAGCCCGGGCGAGGATAAAAACACATTACCCAACAGGGCACGGGATTAACGGAGAGCATTTCTCTGTGCCGTGTGGCTGCTGAGGTGAAAACGAAACACGGGAGAGCATTATGACAAGTAATCGCCAGATTATTCTTGCCAATCACCCGGTGGGAATGCCCACCGCTGAGGATCTGCCCTTGCAGGAGTCGGCGTTGCCTGAACTTCAGGACGGGCAGCTGCTGATGAAAAATATCTATCTGTCACTGGACCCTTACATGCGTGGCCGCATGAGCAAGGCGAAATCCTATGCTGCCGGGGTGCCTTTGGGCACTGCCATGCAAGGCGGTACCGTGGGGCAGGTAGTGTCGTCAAAACTTGACGGCTTCGCTGAAGGGGATTTCGTGCTCGGCTTCGGTGGCTGGCAGGACTACGCAGTGCAGGATAAAACCACCCTGCGCAAACTGGACCCGAGCCAGGCACCGATCAGCACGGCGCTGGGGGTATTGGGCATGCCAGGGTTTACTGCCTACGCGGGGCTACTGGAAATCGGTCAGCCGAAAGAGGGCGAGACGGTGGTGGTCTCTGCTGCCAGTGGCGCGGTGGGTCAGGTGGTCGGGCAGATCGCCAAGTTAAAGGGCTGCCGCGTTGTGGGTGTCGCCGGAGCAGAAGACAAGTGTCGCCATGTGGTCGAGGCCTACGGTTTTGATGCGTGCGTCAACTACAAGGACGACGACTTTGAAACCCGGCTGGCTGAGGCGTGCCCCAACGGTATCGATATCTATTTTGAAAACGTGGGTGGCAAGGTCTTTGATGCGGTCATGAAGCTGGTGAATGATTTTGCGCGCATTCCCCTGTGCGGCCGTATCGCCCACTACAACGACACCGAGGCGCCACAGGGCCCGGATCAGCTGTCGGCCTTCCTGACCAAACTGTTGGTCAAACGAGTGCTGATCAAGGGCTTTATCCAGTTTGACTATGCCCACCTGATGAAAGACTTCGTCAAGGACATGAGCAGCTGGATGCAGGCGGGCAAGATTCAGTATCAGGAAGATGTGGTGGACGGACTGGAGAATGCCGTCGAGGCATTTCAGGGGCTGCTGGAAGGCCGCAATCGCGGCAAGCTGCTGGTACGCATCAGTGAAGATCCCACCCGTTAATGACCCACGTTGAAGCCCAGGTCGAACAGCTGTTCGACCGTTACGGCGCCCGCTACCGGTGGCTGGCCACCGTCACCGTGATGCTGGGCACCATGTCGGTGGTGCTGGCATCCACCATTATCAATGTGGCCATTCCTACCATCATGGTGGAGTTCCAGCTGGCTCAGGATCAGGTGCACTGGCTGGCCACCGGCTTTCTGGCGGCCATGACCGTGGGCATGCTCACCAATGCCTGGTGTACTCACCGCTTTGGTGCCCGCGGGGCCTACCTGCTGGCCATGGCGGCGTTCATTGTGGTGTCGGTGATCGGTGCGGTCAGTGAGCATTTTGTCACCCTGGTGGCGGCCAGGGTCGGGCAAGGGTTATTGGCCGGGTTGATCCAGCCGCTTGCCATGATCACCATTTTTCAGGTTTTCCCCCTGAACCGTCGTGGTCAGGCAATGGGGATCTATGGCCTGGGCGTGGTGTTGGGGCCGGCAGTGGCTCCGGCCATTGGTGGGGTGTTGGTGGATACGCTGTCGTGGCGGGCGGTGTTTCTGGTGGTCTTGCCCGCTTGCGTTGTGGGGATGGTCATGGCTTGGCGATTTTTGCCCGGACGTGACGCCAAGGCCAGGTCGGTGACCCTGGACTGGATAGGTCTGCTGCAGTTGAGCGTGGGGATCACGGTGTTGCTCTGGGCGCTGGCCAATAGCCACCGGCGAGGGCTGGAGGATCCCGTGCTTTTGGCCGGTCTGTTCGTCGGCCCACTGCTGTTGGTGTGTTTTGTCGCATGGCAGCGCCGGGCTCGGCACCCGCTGATGGACTTGCGGGTGTTTCGTTATCGCGGCTTCACCGGCAGTTTCATCATGTCCATGGTGATCGGTGCGGGTGTGTTTGCCTCCACCTATGTGACGCCATTGTATTTCCAGCAGGTGCTGGGGGAGAGTGCCGCCAGTGCGGGGCTGATGCTGATGCCCGCCGGACTCGCCATGGCCTTTACCTTTCCCGTGGCCGGACACCTGACTGACCGACTGCCTGAAGCCCGACTCATCGTGGCCGGGCTGGTGTTGTTTGTGCTCAACATGGCCTTGATGGCCGGGGCCAGTCTGGCCACTTCTGCGGTGTGGCTGGTGTGGTGGACTTTGCTGGGACGTGTGGGCCTGGGGCTGATGATGCCGCCGTCGTCTACCGGGGCGTTGGGGTTGCTTCCCCCGGGGCTGATTCCCCAGGGCTCGGGGGTGTTCAATTTTGCCCGCCAGATCGGTGGTGCAGTGGGGGTGAATCTTTGCGCCCTGACCATTCAGTGGTTCAGTCACCAGCATGCGAATCGTTTCCCGTCGGCGGCTCTGGCGCAGCACTGGGAGTACGGATTCGATCGTGCCTTCGGGTTGTTATTAATGATTTTCCTGCTGTCGTTGATGCCGTTGTGGTACATGCATCGGGGGCTGACAGGTAAGGGAGAGAGAGGATGAACAGGTTTCCACGGGTACTGGTGATTGGCGCCGGTGCCATTGGCAGTTTTTACGGTGCGATTCTGAAACGGGCCGGTTGCGAAGTGGCTGTGGTGTTGCGGTCCGATTATGAGGCCGTCAACGCCACCGGTTTTCGCTTTACCAGCTCCCTTGGCGATTTGTCCTGGCGGCCGGATCAGGTCTATGGCCCGAACGATACTCCGGTGCAGACCGCTGATTACATCTTGCTGTGCGTCAAGGTGTTGCCGGGCGTGGATCGGGCAGCCCTGGTACGGCCCTGGATGGGCGAGCATACCGGGTTGGTGTTGATCGAAAACGGGCTGGATATTGAACGTGAGCTGGCCGACGCTTTCCCGACCAATCCTCTGGTCAGTTGTCTGGCCTTTATTGCCGTGAGCCGTACCGGGCCGGGGGAGGTGAATCATCAAGCCTACGGCCAGTTGGTGATGGGCAATTTCCCGCGTGGATTTGATGAACATTGCGCCCGCCTCAGTGAGTTCTTCCAACAGGGGGGTATCAAGGTGGATGAGACCGATGCGGTGGTGGGGGAGCGTTGGCGCAAGTGTGTCTGGAACACCCCGTTTAATCCCCTGAGTGTGCTGGCTAACGGTGCAGACACGCTCAGCATGCTGGATGCTCCTGGTGGCGAATCACTGATTCGCACGCTGATGGAAGAAGTCATCGCCGTGGCAGAAGCCGATGGTTACCCCATGCCAGACGGCATTATCGACAAGAACCTGGAGGGTACGCGCAAGATGGGCGCGTACAAGAATTCCATGGCACTGGATTATCTGCAGGGGCGTGCCATTGAACTGGATGCCATTCTGGGGAACGTAGTGGCGATAGCCCGGCAGCATCAGGTGCCGGTGCCCCATCTGCAGACGATTCTGGTGGCGTTGCGCATGCGTCAGGCGTAGCGTCTTGACACGTTCCTGAAAGCCGTTGGCGCCCGTCGCCCGCGGCGTGTTTTCTACTCCTCCCTGATCCGCACATTTCTCTCCTTAGCCTGCCCCTATCAAGTCACCATGATCGGATATTTGTCAGGTTTGTAATTGAATATCATTCGCAACAAGAGTAGTATCGCGAACCATTCTCATTATTGATAGGGGAAGATAATGATCTTATCGGCTCGCCCGGCACGTGTCGGGTTGTTGGCAGGGGTGGTTTGCGTGGGGAGCACACTGCTGTCTCCTGTCGTGTTGGCACAGGCCGGTGACACCAGCGGTGCGCATCAACAACAGCGGGTGCGCATTGCGCTGCCTGCCCAGGCACTGGGACGCGCTCTGGCACAGTTTTCCCGACAGACCGGCATTCGTTTTGTCGAAGCGCCGGGGCTGGATGCGGGCGTCACCGTGAACGCCGTTAACGGCACCTTGCCGCTGGTGGAAGCGCTGGACAGCCTGCTGGCCGGCACCGGGGTGCCTTACTCCTTCACGGAAGCAGGCAGCGTGCTGGTGGGGGCCAAGGCTGGCGAGGTGGCCGATGCCAACACCCTGGAAGCGGTGGAAGTGTCTGCCCAGACCACTGTGGAAGAGTCCGCCTGGGGGGCGGCAAGCAACGGTTATATGGCGACACACAGTGCTTCCGGCACCAAGACGGATGCACGTATTGTGGAGATTCCTCAGTCCGTCTCTGTGGTTACCCGTCAAGAGATGGATGATCGGGGTTCTGAAACCGTCATGGATGCGGTGCGTTATACCTCGGGAGTGCAAACCGAAACCCAGGGGATCGATAGCCGTGTAGACGACATTCGTATTCGGGGTTTTGATGCGTCCAGCTGGAGTAACAACCTTTACCTGGACGGGCTGCGGATGCCGCGTGGCGGCCAGTGGACGACCCCCCAGGTTGACGCCTGGGGGCTGGAGCGCGTTGAAGTCGTGAAGGGCCCGGCTGCCGTGCTGTATGGCCAGGTAGCCCCAGGTGGCCTGGTAAACATGGTGGCCAAGCGCCCGACGTTTGAACAAACCAATGAAGTCGTTGTAGAAGCGGGCAGTTTCGACCAGTACGAAGCCTCCTTCGATGTGGGTGGTAATCTGGACAAGAACGGCAAGGTCATTGGCCGTCTCGTCGGTAGCTACAACGAAGGGGATTCCCAGGTCGACAAGACCGAGCTTAGCCGCACGTACCTTGCGCCCAGTGCCACGGTGCTTCTCAGCGATGACACCGAGATCACATTCCTCACCTACTACCAGAAGGACGACGGTGGCTCAACGTTCCAGTTCTCGCCGATCAAGGGCATGCTTGAGCCCACACCGTACGGCTACATTGACCGCAGTACTTTCCTCGGTGAGCCGGACTGGAATACCTATGATCGTGAACAGTGGGCCATCGGTTATGACCTGACCCATTACATCAATGATGCCTGGTCATTCCGCCAGAACGCCAAGTACAGCCATGTGGAATCCCTGTTCGATACGGTTGTTTCCAACCCTCGTGCCAACCCTAATGACGGCCTTCAGGCGGATAATCGCACCATGCTACGAAGGGCTGTTCGTGGCGAAGGGGAACTGGACAGTATCGCCGTGGATAACCAGTTCAAGGTGGTGTTCAACACAGGCGCCATGCGCCATAGCATGCTGATGGGGCTCGATTACTTGAGCACCGACTGGAACCATGATCGCTATCTGGTATGGCCCATGTCGCCAGACCCGGGAACCCCGGTAGCGCCGATTGATGTGTTTGATCCAGTGTACAGCGGCACGGCTGGTTTTGAGGATGCTCTGATACCGCAAATTCTCACCGATGTGAGTGATGAACAAATCGGGGTCTATCTGCAGGACATGATTTCCCTGGATAACTGGCGTTTCACTCTGGGCGCACGCCAGGACTTTTTTGACTATGAAGCCAATCAGGGCAGCATGAACCGGGCGGCACCGGGCACAGTGATCGCTTCTGAAGACAGTTCTGATGATCATGCTTTCACCTGGCGTGCCGGAGCCACTTACCTGTTTGATAACGGGGCGGCGCCTTATGCCAGCTATGCAACCTCCTTCGAGCCGCTGACCGGATTCGATTCCAGTGAGAGTGCTTTTGATCCTTCCGAGGGCGAGCAGTTCGAGCTGGGCATCAAATACCAGCCGCCGCGCCGCAACAGTTTGGTGACCCTGTCCGTGTTCGATCTCACCCAAACCAATCTGGTGGTGTCCGATCCTGCTCCACCTGCCGGCGCCGCCTGTACCGCAGATAACTCCTGTCAGCGTCAGACCGGCGAAACCCGTACTCGAGGCGTAGAGCTGGAAGGTAAGGCCTGGCAGGAAGATGGCCTGAGTGTCACGGTAAGCTACACCTACCTGGATGCCGAAATCAGCAAGGAAACGGACCCCGAACTGAAAGGCAACGTGAAAGAATTTGTGCCCGAAAACAGCGCAGCCCTGTGGCTGGATTATAAATGGCAAGAAGGGGTCTTGCGTGGTTTGGGCCTGGGTGCCGGTGCGCGCTTTACGGACAGTCTCTACGGTGATGCGGCCAACACCTACGAGGTAGATAGCTACACACTCTATGATGCTTCCCTTCGCTACGACATGCGCTACATAGGTTTGCAGGGTGTGATGTTCTCTCTGACCGGACGCAACCTGGCAGATGAAGAGTTTCTTAGCTCCTGCAGCGAGTACGGCTGCTCCTACGGCACGGCTCGTCATGTCACCGCTGGCGTTAGCTATCGCTGGTGATTGATCGCCGTTAACCGGCCCGCCTTGGCGGGCCGGCACGAAAGAATGGACAGGTTATGACATACCTTTTTACAGGCCTCGCCACGGTTGGCGCGGGCCTTTTGTTTTATCTGACCCTGAGCAATCAGCAGTGGTTGAAACAACCGTTGCCCGCCGGTCTTCGGCCGCTGGCGCTGATCGCTCTGGCGGCCAGTGTCGGGGCGTGGATGTGGGTCATGGATGACAAGGCAGGGTTCTTTGCTGCGCTGGTGATGTTGATGCTGGTGTTGGGCGTGTTGCCGTTGTTGTCCCTGTTGAAAAACGCGGAGGGTAAATAATGGCAAAGTCGAAAGCGGCGACCATCCAGCCGGACTGGATCAGTAAGACGTTGGCCGGTGCACTGCTCGGCCTCGGGCTGGCTGTGGCCATCAGCGGTCTGTTTGCCTGGTGGGGGCCGGGTGGGTTGGACGCCCCCAACAAGGTGCAGTTCAACATGTGGGTGATTCCGCTGTACTGGATGACCGTATGGAGTCTGGTCTATTTGTTCCGTACCGGGTTGCGAGCGTGGCTGGTGCTGGGTGCCGTCACCGCGGCGGCCCATGTTGCCTTGTTTGTGACACCGCAGATACTTGGAGCCAGCTAAATTGCGAGCCAATATTATCAAGACCTACAAGACCCTCCATACCTGGACGGGCTTGATTGCCGGCATGGCACTGTTCATCGCGTTCTTTGCGGGCGCCATGACCATGTTCAAGGGCCCCCTGGATCGCTGGGCGACCCCGCCCGGGAATGACATCCAGTGGGTGGCTGAGGATCAGTGGTTGCCTCTGATGCAGCAAACATTGGCGGCTCATCCGGCGGCGGCCAAAGGGTTTACCTTGCATCTTCAGCCGGGAGAGAACGTAGGGGCACCGCTGGTCTGGGATGCCAATCCCGAGCGCTCCCGATTTGATCCCCAGGAGCCATGGGGCGCGACGCTGAATGAGCGGGGTGAGTTGGTTACCGCGCCCTTTGAAACGTCTCCCATGGCGAATCTGATTGATATGCTGCATCAGACCGCAGGCATCCCCGGGAATGGGCACCATCTTTTTGGTGTTTATGTGATGGGTGCGGTGTCCATCTTGTATGCGCTGGCCATCGTGTCTGGCTTGGTCGTGCTGTTACCGACCCTGGTAAAGGATTTTCTGATTGTCCGTCGTGGCAAAAACCTCAAACGGTTCTGGCTGGATGCCCACAATGTGGTGGGTCTGACCAGCTTGCCGTTTCATTTGATGATTGCGTTGACGGTGATTGTCTTCGCTTTCCATGACTTTCTGTACGACGCGCTTTCCGTCACCGTTTACAAGGAACGGCCGCTGTTCGAAATGCACGAGCACCATGACCGTGGCGTCGACACGGTGGCAGAAAATCTGTTACCGCCAGAGGCGCTGTTGGCCAACCTGAAAACCCAGGCCCCGGATTTTGTCCCCCGCGAAATGATGTACATGGGGCCGCTTGGCGAGCGAGCGGAAGTGCGCATTGCCGGTGAGAATCTGGAGCATATGGTGCGGGGTGCCGATCGGGGTTTTGCCGCCATGGATCCCTATACTGCCGAACTGGAAGGCACGGAGTACTTGCCGGGCCAGGAAGATCCCTGGACCGAGATTGTCATCAGTATCTTCGCGCTCCATTTTGGCAGTTATGGTGGCGACTTCATGCGTTGGGTTTATGTCTTCATGGGCCTGGCGGGGGCGTTCATTTTCTATTCGGGTAATCTGCTGTGGGTGGAAACCCGGCGTCGCAAACAGCGCCGCAACGGGGGGCCGCTAGAGCAAAAGCGCAACACCCGGTTGATGGCCAGTGCGACCGTTGGCGTGTGCTGGGGCTCCGTGGCCGGGATCGCCCTGTCGATGAGTGCCGGCAAATGGCTGCATGGCACCATGGCTGCGGACTCCCTTTACCTGTGGGCCTATTACCTGGTGTTTCTGGCGTCGGTCGGTTGGGCATTCTGGCGTGGGCCAGGCCGGGGGGCGGTGGAATTGATTGCCTTCGCCGGCCTGGCCTGGCTCACCGTGCCAATGACTGCCTTGTTGGCCTGGCTGATTCCCGCCGTGCCGGCCTGGGTGCAAACCGCCCCGGGCCCCCTGGCAGTAGACGGGAGTGCATTGCTGGCCGGGCTGTTGTTGCTGGAGATGGCCAGGCGTACGGCAAAACGGGTTTTCCATGGCAGCACAGACAGTGTCTGGTACGCCGGCGCCCAACCGATTGTGGACGAACAAGCGGTGGACATCAGGGAGAAACCGGCTTAACGCTTATTGAATACTCTTCAATCAGGCCGCGGCATGAAAAGAAACGTCATGCTGCGGTTTTTTTTGTCACTCTTTTGTTAAGCAATAAATTGATAAACGCATATTCACACATGCTCAAGTGGGTGGAGGGAAACCCCTTAAAAGATAGCGTCTGGAAATGAGACAGAAACACTCGATCTGTCCGTGTATACGCCAAGTGTAGATAAAACGCTGATTTATGTGAACTTTTGAATTACAAACGCTAACGCCTGGATACCAGCGCACCATCGAACGCATGACACGCTCTCCGTGACTATGTAGTCCGAAAACAAGAACAGGGTGACATGATGCGTACAATAAAATTCCCCGCGATCTCCTGCCTGCTGCTGCTGCCGCTGCTGCAAGCCTGTGAAGAAGACCCGGATGTCTTTGTTCCTCCTGAGCCAGGCAATGCACTGATCTACGCCTATCCATCAGATGGCATGGTGGATCTGCCGCTGGGTAGCAAGCTGCTGCTGACTTTCTCTAACCGGATTGATGAAGCCGCGGCTAAATCAGGGTGCCAGGCCGATGGTGATAGCTTCAGTGGGGCACTTTGTCTTGCGGATGATGAAGGCAATCTGGTCGATCTGAGCAGTGCGACGGTGTCGAACCGGGATCGCACGTTGACCTTTTCCATGGAAAATTTGCAAGCGGGGAAAGAATACAGTCTTTGGGTGTCTCCCGAGATTGCGCCGGGTGTGGTGAACCTGAAGCAGGAGGGCCCCCTGGTGACCTTCCGTACCCGTCAATACCATCCAGTGCCGAATCAGGCCCCTGCGGTGCTGTCCATCAATCAGGAAAAACCGGGCACTTACCTGCCGGAGGCGACAGCTTCCGCCCGTTTTCCATTCATGGATTTTTCGCCCGTACGGATTACCTTTACCGAGCCGCTGGTTGAAACCAGCGTCCGTTACGGTGACACCGTCAAACTTGAAAACAAGGCCTCAGGGGAATTGGTGGATGTGGCGATTCTTAACGAGCGTCACTACATCACTCTGGATCCAAAGGACGATTTGATTGGCGGTGAGACTTACACGTTGACTCTGGAAGGACTCGAAGATTTTGACGAGGATGTGATTGCCCCTGTGACCTTCGAGTTGACTGCCAGACAGTCAAAGGATGATGTAGCGGATCTGAATCCCCCAATCAAACAGTTGATGAAAGCCCAGCCCGCGCTGGGCGATCCTGGCTACCCGGAAATGTCCCGGCTTCATGGTTTGCCATTGAATCAATTCAATCTGGTCACTGAGGCGTTGGGGATAACCCAGGTGGATGCCCGTCCGCTGGTGTTGGAAGGCTGGATGGGCCGCCCGGACGAGCACGTGGAGGCCGTACCGGTGGTTGCCCGGGCAGGGCAACAGCTCCGCATTACCGGTATTGATCCGATCATGCTGGGAGGTGAGGTACGCACGCCCATGTTTACGGGCGACATCATTGGCACCTTCGTCACAGATGTTACCGGTTTTCTGACGACCAATCCTTATCGTCCGGAAGGTTTTCAGCCCGACGATGATTTTGCGCCAATGTATGTGCACATGAATTTTGATCTTGCCATGCATGCGGTGGAGCCACGCGGCAATGCTTCTGTGAACCAGAACCTGATGCATATCCAGGCCGTGGGTGTAGTCGATGTTAAAGACGGTGCGCTGACCTTCGAGGTGTTCCGGACGCTGGAGCTGGATGTGCTGAGCGGGGCCGCCAAGGTGAGCGCGGATTTTGCGTTGGGTGTGCGGGCCGACGTGGATTTCGAATTCGACCAGATCAATCGTGATCCGCTGCAAGCCACCGGGTCGTTCCCGGAACATAACCAGACACAGGTTGAACCCAGCAACAACATTATTGTTGTTTTCAATGAACCGGTCAGTGCGCAAGGCATGGAACAGGTGCAATTGTTCCGCCAGGACAGCAGCGAGCCCGTGCCTATACAGGTACGTAGCAGTGGCTCCAACCTGGTGATTACCCCGTTCAGTGAACTGGACGCCGGCGTGCGATATCAACTGGATCTGGGTGACGAGCTGAAGGACATGGATATCTATGAGCCATCCCATCTTCAGTTTGTCCCTGGTGATGCTACCGACGGCACTGGTCAGATTGTATTTGATACCGCGAGCTATGCTGCCAATGACGACGCTCCGGTATTGCCTCCGGTAGTGCTGGGGCTGTACCCAGGCATCGGCTGTGCACTCGAGGATCGCGGGGTCGAACAGCAGGATGCTCAGGGCAACACCTTGAAGATGGCCGGCCGTTGCGTCGGTGGTCTTGAAGACGATTCGTTGTACTACCCGTTTTTCTATGATCTCAGCCGTCCTATTGAAGTCAGCTTCAACATGCCCATGGACCTGACAACCATGACGTTCGGGCAGATTGCCGCTGATGGCCAGTCTTGCGATGGCGGTGCAATGTGTCTTGCCCAAGAGGTCAATGGCAACTGGCAGAACATTGACTTGTCAGCGCGGCGTAACAGCTTGCGCATTCGGGCTGTGCCTGCGCCGAATTCGATCGTGGCGGGTAATGATTACCGTCTGGTGATCAACGGAGGGGACGACGGCAAGCCGGTGTTCCGCAGTCATGAACGGTTCAATAATCTGGCCATCAATACTGACCCTCTCAATGGCATGGGGACTTGCGGACCGTTCAAGAACGAGCCCTGTGAAGGTGGACCATCGATCCTGATCGACTTTACGGCAACACCGGATGTCGGCGCCGCCTACGCTACAGTGCTGACACGTGAGTACACCGATGTGAATGGCAATGGGGTTTGGGATGACGATGAATTCGAAGCGGTCAACAATCATGCTCGGGGTCATGTCAAAAGCACCGGAGGGCTGATTGGCGGGGCCAATCTTGATGACGGTGACCAGATCTTTACTCATGCGGCCTTGCCGATGGCGTTCTTGCCAAAGGCACCGTTGGACCTCAGTTATATCGGTCTGGTGGAAGAAGAGCCGGGCCGCTGGTGTGCAACACAGGAAGATGCGGACGGTGATATCTATTGCATTACAACCCTGGGTGACACCGCCATCCCGGTTGAAATCAATGCCCAGCATGTAATGGGTACCTCCCTGATCGCCAATGCCACCTTGGCCATTCCGATCCTGGGTGATCTGATTCCACTTCCGCTGGAAACTGGCGCATTGGTGTTACGTTTTCGGCCTTATGACGATATGGCTCCGCAACCGTTGCGAGGTTTCGTAATCAATGCCATCGACCCGGAAACCGGTGTAGAAACTGACGACCCTGTATTCATTACCCGTCTTGATGCGTGGCTGGACGCGCCGGATGTGCGTCTATTCTCCGCGTTGCTCCCTGGTGGCGAAGCACTGCCAAATGTGGCGGATGCCAATGTAAGAAGTCTGCCCGTGTCAGCTTACCTGACCGGTCCGGTGAAGTTCCTTCGCAATGGCCAAATTACGCTGGAATCCAGCAATGCTTCTGCAATTGCTGCATCCCTGAATTTGAGTGTGGATCTTGGAGCATTGATACCCGGTGTTGGAGATTTGCTTGATCTGATCCTTGGTGGCGTGTTGCCCCAAGAAGGAGTGGGATCACTTGAACTGGGGATCGACAAGGACGACTTTCGCATTCGCGTCGTCAATAACCCGACCCATGCTCGTTTGACCACTGCTGGCCAAGAAAACGCGGGGGAGCGTTAATCATGACAAAGAGTCGCTATAACAAGAAAGGGGTGGTGCTGGCCGGGTTGCTGGGCCTGTTCAGTGCCAACGCCAGTGCCAGCCAGGAAATGTATGGCCCGGATTATCCAGGAGTGAAATTCACCCAGGACATCTTTGGTGAAGATCGGCTGTATTTTCGATTGGGCGCGCTTTATATGAGCCCGGATGTTAAGACCAATTTCATCACGCTGAGCAACCTGTCAGATATTGCAGAGGTTGCCGTTGAGCCGGGCGAGCAGGAAGGGGAGGCCTTCAGTGATCCTCTGACTATCCCGGCTGCGACTATTGGCTACAAACTACGCTGGAAATTATGGGGCGGTGGCTGGTCAGTGGAAACTATGGCAGCGCTTCCCCCCACACTGGAGTTGAAAGCCAAGGGACGCCTTGCTGATGTGCCACTGGTCACGGAAGCCAATGGCATTCCCACCGGGGTGCCCGCACTGGGTGAGAAAGTAGCCGAGACCAAAGTGGCGCCCCCAATGGTTACCTTGGTGAAGCGGTTCCGTAATGATCGTGACTTTCGTCCCTATGCGGGTTTAGGTGTGGTCTACCTGTTCACCTATGACAGCCATGTCACTAACGCGACACTTACCGAAGTCGGCGAGCCCGAGCTCGACATTGAGGACAAGTTCGGTTGGGTGGGGCAACTTGGCGTGGACTGGCGTATCAGCGACTACTGGTGGTTGGCCGCAGATTTCAAGTACATCAGTGTTGAAGATGTCTCCGCGACCATGGAGCGCACCTTCATCCGGGCACCGGGCCTGCCCCAGTACCAGTACGCGGCGGTGGGAGATGCCGAATTCAACGCGGACATGAATGTGTACGCCTTCAGCCTTGGGGCCGGGTTTACGTTCTAATCCCGGAGTGTGCCCCCTTGTCTCAGGTTGCGGTTGAGTCTTTTGGTCATTGAGGCGGTGTTGCCCAACGTGAAATAGTGTTTTGAATACTGTTGCACGTTGGGCCCGATGCCGTTACTCGCCAACCACAATCACGCGTTTGCCACTGAAGGCGTTTCCGGCCATGTGTTCATGGGCGGCAATGGCGTTGTCGAAGGCAAAGCGTTCGAGTGGCAGAGGCAACAGTTTGCCGCTGGCAAACAGCGGAGCCAGTCGGTCGTTGAAGATCTGGCTCATCATGATCCGTTTTTCCAGCGGCTGGCTGCGCATGGTCATGCTTTTCAGGGTTTGCCGCTTCATCAACAGGGCGCCCAGATTCAGCTCGGTGCTCATGCCGCCGAGAATACCGATATTGACCAGCGTACCCTCGACACGCAGGCTGCCCAGCAGGGTATTCCACTGCGGCCCGACCATATCCAGAATCACCGCCACCCCCTCCCCATGGGTGACCGCATCCAGTTGCGCCTTGAGGGTGTCGTCGTCGCTGACCTGTGCGTCCAGTCCCATGTCGCTGGCGGTCTCAAGCTTGCTCAGGTCGCGGCTGCTGCCGATGGGGCGCGCGCCCAATGCGGCGGCGAGCTGGGTTGCGGCGAGTCCAACACCGGCGGTGGCCGGGCGAATCAGGCACCACTGGCCAGGTTGCAGTCCGCCTTCAAGAAACAGGGCGCGATACGCGGTGAGGAAAGCCTCGGGCAGCGTGGCTGCGCGGGCAAAGTCCATGCCGGCCGGCAGTGTCAGGGCTTCGCGTTCGTGGGTCACCAGTTGTTCCGCGTAGGCGCAGCCGGGCACCAGGCCCATGACATGATCCCCCACGCGCCGCGATTGCACCCGTTCCCCCACGGCGATGACGACCCCGGCGTATTCCAGACCGGGGATACGGCTGTCGGTGCCCGGCGGGGCGGGGTAGCGACCCTGCACCTGCAGCAGATCGGCCCGGTTGACGCCGATGGCCTTAACCTGCACGACGACCTCTTCCGGCCCGGGGCTGGGATCCGGCAGGGTCGCCAGTTGCAGTTGCTTGTCTTCAATCATCCAGGCTCGCATGGGCGGGCTCCCTTTCAAAAAAACGACGTCCTTTGTGCAAGCGCGCCGCCTGTGACGTTCCTGCGCAAAGGTCTCTGTGAAAAACACAAGGTTGGTTATGTCTCTTCAGTATCCGTTCACTGATCTGCCGTCGGCAGGGACGCGATTCAAGGTCGCCGAGGGCGTGTATTGGTTGCGGTTTCCGTTGCCGTTCGCGCTGGACCATATCAACCTCTGGTTGCTGGAAGATGGCGACGGCTGGACGGTGGTGGATACCGGGCTTGGCGTACGTTCCAGCCAGAAGATCTGGGATACCTTGCTGAACGAACAGCTGGACGGCAAACCGCTGACCCGCATTGTGGTGACCCACTATCACCCTGATCACCTGGGGATGGCGGGCTGGTTGCAGCAGCGTTGCCAGGCCCCCGTGGTGACCAGTGCCGGCGAGTGGGCACTGGCCAGTATGATCTGTGCGTCTTCCGATGAGCAGTCCATCAGCGGCTTCAAGGCGTTTCTTGGCAGCCATGGGCTGGGGGGCGAGGTGCTGGATCAGGTGGCGGGCAAGGGCAACGGCTTTCGCCGGGTGGTACGGCCGATGCCGGAGAATCCGCAACTGATCGGCGCGGGGGACTCGCTGACCATCCATGGTGAGCGCTGGCAGGTGCACATTGGGCGAGGGCATTCCCCGGAGCATCTGTGCCTGTACCGCGACAGCGATCGCGTGTTGATCAGTGGCGATCAGGTGCTGCCGACCATTTCCAGTAACCTGATGGTGCGCCCGTCCGCACCGGAGGCGAACCCGGTCACCGCCTTTGTGGACAGCCTGACGGCGCTGCGTGATGCCTTGCCAGACGACACCCTGGTGTTGCCCGCCCACGGCTTGCCTTTTCGCGGCATGACGTCGCGCATCAGTGATCTGGTGGCCCATCACCAACGGCAGCTGGAGGTGGTGTGGGAAGAGTGTCGCTCTCAGGCCCGTAGCGCCCATGACATTCTCCCGGTGATGTTTGATCGCAAACTGGATGTGCAGCAACTCATGTTTGCCATGGGGGAAAGCATTGCCCACCTCAATTGTTTGATGGAGCAGGGCCGCGTGCAGCGCCAGGACAAGGAAGGGGTCTGGCATTTTGCCGCCTGATTCGGCCATGGGGTGGCGGTTGCTGCGGGCGAAACCAATGTGCTCATAACCCCTGTCCCAGAACCATCATCCAGATCGCCAACATTGGCACCACCAGCACAAAAAACACCCCGTTCCAGCGCCAGGCAATCTGGTAAGGCGAACGCCGGATCAGCTGGCTGAGCACCAGCATTGAGGCCGTGAAAGGGGAAGAAATCATCGACAGGCTCCAGGCGCACATCATGCCCACCGCCAGCAAACGCGGGTCGGCCAGGCTGCCATCCCCCAGCAGGGTGGCCAGTAACGTGACCGACACGATGGGGTTGAGTCCCAATTGTGCCAATGCCACGACCAGCAGCATGGCGGCAATGGCCATGGCGGCGCCGTGCAGGTGGGTGGAGATCAGCAGCGCGTGCAGGGCGTCCACGTCAATCAATGGCGTCAGCAGGACGCCGAGACAGGCAGAGCCACCGAGTACCGCGATTTCGCCCCGGCTTGCCCCGAATATCAGTCGTGAGTGGCGGCCCAGCAGTGTCAGGGCACGGGGCAGCCCGGTGCCGCCTCCCAGGCGTCGGCGCTGACAGGCCATCCAGATAATGGCGGCTGCGGGGCACGCTACCAGCACGGCCACAGGCAGCCGCAGTTCGCCCAGCCCGGCCACCGCAAACACGCTCAGGGTGATGGCCAGCGCCAGCAGACTGAAGTGCCATAGTGGGCGCAGGGACGGCGCCCGGGTTGCGGGTACCTTGCTGGCCAGGTGTTGTGGCCGCAGTCGCCAGTCCAGCCACCAGCCCAGCAGGAAGAACAGGGCTGCCGTCGGCAGTGCCACCGGTGCCAATGTTGCCCAGGTCAGGCTTGGCATGTTGGCGAGGATCACCGCCATGGTGACGCCCAGCGGGGAGACCAGCGGTGCCAGCGCAAAGCCGCGCAGAATCGACAGCATCATGCGCTGCTCGCGGGCGAGTTGAATATCGCTGTGCCCGCCGGCGGCCTTCAGGGTGTTGCTGCGCTGGACCATGGCCCCAAACAGATTGAGCACCCCAATATTGATGATCAAGCCGAACAGGGCGGTGCCCAGCGACAGGGTGGGGTAGCGTAACGCCGGTTTTTGCCGGATCAGGGTGTTGCCTGCCTCGCGGACCAGCCGCGAGCGCATGGCAGACACACGCAGCAGGCCCAGCGACGAGACGAAAGTGGCAAAGAAACAGAGCCGGTCCAGCGCCTGAAGCAATACCGGCACCGGCTCCGGCAGCCGCCAAACTACGATGCCCGCCAATAACAAGGTCACCAGCAGGATGCCTTTGGCCATGCGAGCCTGACGGGGCCATTGCACCAGCAGGTAGATGAGCAGCGCTACCCGTGCCAGCCACGCTCCGGTTTCCAGGTCGAACACCAGAAACAGCAGCGTGCCCAGCATGCAAAGCGGAAGCGTTGCGTTCAGCAGGGGCAAGAAAGGGCTCTCATGGCGTCACAGCGGGTGAGGATCCTGCCTTGTCAGGCATGGGTGGCCTGGCGGGCCAGCTCACGGGCAATGACAATCTGCTGGATCTGGGTGGTGCCTTCATAAATACGGAACAGGCGAACGTCCCGGTAAAACCGCTCCACCGCATATTCGGCAATGTAGCCTGCGCCGCCGTGAATCTGGACGGCTCGGTCGGCAACCCGCCCCACCATCTCCGAACAGAACAGTTTGCAGCAGGAGGCATCCAGACTCACTTTTTCGCCCCGGTCCTTGCTGCGAGCGGCTTCCAGCACCATGGCGCGGCCGGCGAAGGCTTCGGCACGGGAATCGGCCAGCATGGCCTGAATCAGCTGATGCTCGACAATGGGTTTGCCAAACTGGGTACGCTCCATGGCGAAGCTCAGGGCATCGTCAATCAGCCGCATGGCAACGCCGACACAGACCGCAGAGATATGCAGGCGGCCGCGGTCCAGCACTTTCATGGCGGTTTTGAAGCCTGCGCCTTCCTTGCCACCGATGATGTTCTCCGCCGGGACCCGGCAGTTGTCGAAAATGATGTCGCAGGTATGGGCCCCTTTTTGTCCCATCTTTACATCGGCCTTGCCGCGGCTGATACCGGGGGTATCGCCTTCCACAATAAAGGCTGTCACGCCGCCGGCGCCCTGAATGCTGGCGTCGGTGCGTGCCATCACGGTGAACAACCCGGCATGAGGACCATTGGTGATAAAGCGTTTGGTGCCGTTGAGGATGTAGTGATCCCCATCCTTGTCGGCGCGGGTTTTTACCGCACCGGAGTCTGATCCCACATCCGGTTCGGTCAGGCAGAACGCACCGATCACTTCGCCGGTGGCCAGCTTGGGGACGTATTGCTGTTTTTGTGCCTCGGTGCCATCAATCAGAATCCCCTGGGCGCCGATACCGTTGTTGGTGCCCATCAGAGAGCGAAACGCGGGGGAGGTCCGGCCCAGCTCGAAGGCCACCAGCACTTCTTCTTCCATGGTCAGACCCAGGCCGCCGTATTCTTCTGGAATCGACAGGCCAAACAGGCCCATGGCTTTCATTTCTTCAGCGATAGCCTCTGGTATGGCATCGTTTTCAGCCACGGACTGTTCTGCGGGCACCAGACGCTCGCGAACAAAGCGGGCGATGGTATCAACGAGCTGGTTGAGGGTTTCAGGATCACGAATCATGGTGGGGTCCGGTTGTCGTGTCGATCGGGTAGGAGATCGCTGTGGATCACTTGCACCGGACTCTGTCACGGCCTATGCTGCCCGTCAAGTTTTGGAATTGAATTCCGCATAGCGGACAATCTGTGCCGCCAATGCTGTGCTGCCAGTACGGAGAACAACAATGATTGATGCCTATATCTACGATGGTTTGAGGACCCCTTTTGGTCGTCACGGCGGTGCATTGGCACCGGTACGGCCGGATGATCTGCTGGCGGTCGTGGTTCGTACCCTCACTAACCGGAATCCTTTTGCGCTCACCGCGTATGAAGACATCGTCATCGGCAATACCAATCAGGCCGGTGAAGATGCCCGCAATGTGGCTCGCCATGCCGGTTTGCTGGCAGGGCTTCCGGAATCGGTGGCGGGCATTACCGTCAACCGTCTGTGTGGCAGTGGTCTGGCGGCGGTGCTGGATGCCGCCCGGGCCATTCGCTGTGGTGAAGGGCAGTTGCTGATTGCCGGTGGCACCGAGTCCATGAGCCGGGCCCCGTTCGTGATGGCCAAGGCCGAGGCGGCTTACAGCCGCGACCTGCGTATTTTCGACAGCACCATTGGCGCCCGTTTCCCGAACCCGAGAGTGGAAGCGGAATTCGGGGATGACAGCATGCCCGAAACCGCCCAGAACATTGCTGATGCGCTGGGAATCAGCCGGCAAGAGTCGGACGCCTTTGCGGCTCGCTCCCAGGCACGCTATGAAGCGGCACGGCAGCGGGGTTTTTTCGATAAGGAGCTGGCAGCGGTTTCTGTGCCTCAGGGGCGCAAGCAGCCGCCGCTGGACGTCACTGCCGATGAGCATCCCCGCCCCGCCGTGGTGCTCGACAAGCTGGCGGGCCTGCCGTCGATTGTGGAGGGCGGTATCATCACCGCCGGTAATGCGTCTGGTGTGAATGACGGCGCGGCGGCCTTGATTCTGGGCTCCCTTGAAGCCGGTGATGCCGCCGGGGTTGCGCCTCGAGCCCGTATCCTGGCCGGCGCGGTGGCCGGCGTGTCACCCCGCTTGATGGGGTTGGGCCCGGTGGAAGCCTGCCGCAAGGTGCTGGCCCGTGCTAGCCTCACCCTGGAACAGATGGATGTGATCGAAATCAACGAAGCCTTCGCGACCCAGGTGCTGGGTTGTTGCAAACAGCTGGGCATTGCCGGTGATGATGAGCGACTTAACCCCAACGGTGGGGCTATTGCGGTGGGGCACCCGTTGGGCGCCTCTGGTGCGAGACTGGCCTTGACAGCGCTGCGTCAGCTGGAAGCGTGTGGTGGCCGTTATGCCCTGGTCAGCCTGTGTATCGGCTTGGGCCAGGGGGTCGCCATGGTGATTGAGAGGCAATGAATAATTAATAGTTAATAATGAATAACGAAACCCGCAGGTCGGAAACTTCCGCCCTGCGGAATGAAACGAACGGGATTAGTAATGCAACGATTTGATTGGAAAGATCCGCTATTGCTGGAAGGCCAGCTGAGCGAAGACGAGCGCATGATTCGTGATGCTGCCCATGATTATTGCCAGAGCAAGTTGATGACGCGGGTGCTGGAGGCGAACCGGCATGAGGTGTTTGATCGCGAGATCATGAACGAAATGGGGGCGCTCGGTTTTCTGGGCCCGACCATTCCCGAGGAATACGGTGGAGCTGGCGTCAACCATGTGAGCTATGGGCTGGTGGCCCGGGAAGTAGAGCGGGTGGATTCCGGTTACCGTTCTGCCATGAGCGTGCAATCATCCCTGGTGATGTTTCCGATCCATGCTTTTGGCAGTGAAAGCATCAAGCGCAAGACCCTGCCAAAACTGGCCAGCGGCGAATGGGTTGGCTGTTTTGGGCTGACCGAACCGGATCATGGCTCGGATCCCGGCTCCATGAGTACCCGTGCCCAAAAGGTCGATGGCGGTTATCTGCTGAATGGCGCCAAGACCTGGATCACCAATTCGCCCATTGCCGATGTGGCGGTGGTGTGGGCCAACCTGGAGGGCAAGATCCACGGTTTCGTGGTCGAGCGCGGTGCCGAGGGTTTCACCACGCCGAAAATTGAAGGCAAGTTTTCCCTGCGTGCGTCGATTACCGGCCAAATCATGTTGGATGACTGTTTCGTGCCGGAAGAAAATCATCTCGATGTGGAAGGACTGAAAGGTCCGTTCAGCTGCCTTAACAAGGCCCGTTACGGCATCAGCTGGGGCGCCATGGGGGCGGCGGAATTTTGCTGGCAGGCGGCGCGCCAGTACACCCTGGACCGCAAACAGTTTGGACGCCCGCTGGCCCATACCCAGTTGATCCAGAAAAAACTGGTAGACATGCAGACCGAAATCACCCTGGGTCTGCAGGGGGCATTGCAGCTGGGGCGTTTGATGGATGCCGGGCAGTGGGCGCCAGAGATGGTTTCACTGATGAAACGGAACAACTGTGGCAAGGCCATCGACATTGCCCGCCAGGCCCGTGATATGCACGGCGGTAACGGTATCAGCGATGAATACCATGTGATTCGCCATGTCATGAACCTGGAAGCGGTGAATACCTATGAAGGGACCCACGACGTGCACGCCCTGATTCTTGGCCGTGCTCAGACCGGACTGGCCGCCTTCGGGTAAACCCGGCGCGACATCCTGATCGACCGAGAAGGCAGCCATCTGGCTGCCTTTCTTGTTATTGGGGTACCCTGATGAGCACAGCCGGGCAAGGGAACCGTCGCGGCGGGTCTGGTGGAACCGCTGAATAACTCCTTGCATGCTCAGCGTGTCCTGAAGCGTGCAGCTGTTGTGTATTGCCTCGACGGTAAGGGTGGTTCCCTTTCCTAAAGGCAAGGCGCAGCAGATGTGGGCTTCAGGCCGCGCCTTTATGCTCGTCAGGGTACGTAGGGTCTTCCAGGCTGGCCCGCACTCGTTGTTGCGCTTTTTCAATGGATGGACATACACCTTCAAAATCGCGCCCCTCTTTACCTTTTGACCCATAGAGGGGGCGAACCAGCCTGAAAAACTGAGCATGCAAGGAATTATTCAGAGGTTCCCTCGGTCCATATTTCATTCGAACTTTTGAAGGTGCTGTCATGATGGGATCTCATTCGGGTATCACTCTGGGCTGGATGTCCCTGCTGCTTTTGACCATGGGATTGCTGGCGGGGTGTGATAATGACCCTCGCGCAACAGGGGAGGCGCCTGCAGTAAAAGGCGAACAGCGGGTTCTCTCTGGCAAGGTCATGTACCGGGAAAAAATCGCCATGCCGGAAGGGGCGACCTTGACGGTTTCCCTCGCTGATGTATCGCGGATGGATGCGCCTGCCGACATCATTGCCGAGCAGCATATTGATGCCCCTGGCCAGGTGCCGGTGCCTTTTGCGTTACGCTACCAGGCGGATGCCGTTGATCCAGAACGGGCCATGACGTACGCGGTGCGGGCGGAAATTCGTGGCGCAGGGGGTGAGTTGCTATGGACAACCACCCAGCGCAACGACGTGGATTTCAGTGCCGGAGTGCCGGCCGATATGACCCTGATGCTGGAGAAAGTCGGCTCGGTCAAGAGCGGCGCAGTGATCATGAACCGGGAACAGGCCCGCAAGCGTGGGGCCGATTTCTGGGCCCAAGGCAATGAGCCGGGCTGGCATCTGGTCATCGTACCCGAAGAGGTACTGGTGTTTGTCGGGGATTATGGGCAACGAACCGTCACCGTTCCTAACGCTGGTGCTCTTACTGAAGATACCGTGACATTGTACGAATCTACCTCGGAGTCAGCCGCCCTGCGTGTGGAGATAGAGAAGGGCGGTTGTGAGGATGGAATGAGCGGAGCGGAGTTTGCGTATCAGGTCTCGGTAACGCTGAATCAGAAGCTTTACCGCGGTTGCGGTGAAGATCTTTAATTGTGTCACCCTTTCCTGTGAAGGTTTTCTGGTAGCATGAGGGCAGATTGCGGGAACGCTTTGCTTTACTACACCAAGGAATCTCCATGCTTGATTATATTGCTCTTGGGCTACTGCTGTTTGTGGCGCTGGTGCTGTTTTACGGCGTCATTGTCATTCACGACATCCCATACGATATCGCCAAACACCGTGACCACCCCCATCAGGATGCAATTCATGTTGCCGGTTGGGTAAGCCTCTTTACCCTGCATGTCTTATGGCCGTTCCTCTGGATCTGGGCCACCCTGTATCGCCCCGAGCGGGGTTGGGGGTTCCAGCAAATACAGGAACAGCAGAAGAGCGATGAGGCATTATTACTGTCTATGCAGCAAACTCTCGATGCCCAGGCACAGCGAATTGATGCCCTGGAGCGCAAGCTGGAGGGGAATGCCTGATGGAAACGCTGATTCTCCTGACTTATGCCGCCATCTGTGTCTTTATCTTCAAGGTCTTCAAGATTCCGTTGAACAAATGGACGGTGCCCACCGCCATTCTGGGAGGTATCGTACTGATTGGTGCCATTATTCTGGCGATGAACTACAACCACCCCTACACCGATAAGGTGCGCCAGATCTATGTGGTGACTCCTATCGTGTCAGAGGTGCGGGCGCGGGTCCTGGAAGTTCCGGTGAAGCCTAACACCCCTGTCAAGAAGGGGGACCCTCTGGTCATTCTGGATAGCACCCGTTTCGAGGCGCGTGTGGCACAGCTCGAAGCGCAACTGGCGGATACCGGACAATTGGCCGAAGGCAATGTGGCCTCGGTGGCGGAAGCCCGCGCCAAAGTGATGCAAGCCACTGCCAAGCGCGACCAGGCGGTGCGGACCCTGCGCCGGTACCAGGGCGCGCCAGATGCTTTCAGCCGACAGCAAATCGATACCCAAACAGAGCGAGTTGCTGCCAGCCGGGCGGATCTTGACGCCGCACAGGCTGCACTGGCTAAAGCCGAGACCCAGCTCGATGGTTCAGTGGATGGGGACGACCCTGCCGTGGCAGCAGTGAAGGCGCAGCTTGAGGAGGCTCGCTTCGATCTGGAGAACACCGTAATCCGTGCGCCAATGGACGGGTTTGTCACCCAGCTGGCGGTGCGCCCAGGCATGATGGCTGTACCCTTGCCCCTCAAGCCTGTTGCCAATTTTATCAACCAGGAAGAGCGGCTCTACGTTGCCGCATTCCGTCAGCAATCCTTGTTGCGGCTGGAGCCGGGCGCAGAGGTTGAGATGGCTTTCACATCACTGCCGGGCCAGGTTTTCAGCGGTAAGCTGGTGCAAGTGATGCCGACCATTGCCGAAGCTCAGCTGGCTGCCGGTCAGGCGCTGGTAGGTGGCGCGGCTTTCCAGAAGATGGATAACGAGGCCATGGTGATTATCGAGCTGGAAGGGAATGACGAAGTACAGTCCCTGCCCATGGGGGTCAGTGCCCAGGCAGCGGTGTACACAGAACATCTGCACCATGTAGCGATCATCCGCCGGATCCTGCTACGGATGATGAGCTGGCGACATTACCTCTACCTGGATCACTGATCCTGGGTGTGAGTATCATCACGGGCGGCCTTGGGTCGCCCGTTTTGTTTTGGGCTGCCGGGGGAAAGCAGGTGAAAGACAAATCGGCCACAGGCCAGCCACAGCAGTAGAACCAGCAAGAGAAAAAAGACACTGCCGTCCTGGTAAAGCGCCAGGCTTAACGGCAGAAACAGCACGCCACTGAACAACAGCGCCATGATCACCGTAAGTTGGCGCCGGCGTTTGAGACTGGCAGAAGAGGGTTTCGGGTTCATGCTGTGGAGTTTAGCATAGCGAGTGTCATGCCCCAGCCGGAGCCATTGTCATCCACGGTTATCCTGTTCCTGCCGGTCCTGTAGACCGGGAAATCACCATCAACAAAAGCCGTTTTATCACCTGGCTCAGACCGGTGTGCGACCGTGATGAGGCCATGGCTATCGTTGAACAGGCACGTCAACGCTACCCGGATGCTTCTCACCATTGTTATGCCTACCTGCTGGGTAACCCCGCCTCAGCCCAGGCAGCCATGAACGATGATGGCGAGCCCTCTGGCACGGCAGGCAAACCCATTTTTAACGTCATTCAGCACAAGGGTATGAGTGATGTGCTGGTCGTGGTGACCCGTTATTTTGGTGGCGTGAAACTGGGGGCAGGGGGGCTGGTACGCGCCTACGCGGCAGCGGCGGAGTCGGTGCTGGCGGAGGCCGAAAAGGTAGAGAGTGTGCCGCAAGTACTGTGTCGGCTTGAGATGGGCTTTGCGCAGGAACAGCGGCTCAGGCATTGGGCTGCATGTCATGATGGGCAGGTGGAAGAGGTTAGCTATGGCCAATCCGTGGTCATGACATTGCGTTTTCCCCGTGATTGGATGGGGGAGCTGGAGCAGCTCTGCGCGGCCGAACAGATTCAGATTACTCTGCCATGAGCGGCCCGTTTGTCTGGCTCGATGTCGTAATTGGCTCTTCTCTTGCCTTTGCATCTGGCCCATGGTGATCTGATAGGACAATAACGACAACTGAGACTCTGGAGCGTTCATGGCTGACCGTCCCGTTATCGACCCCAATCCGAAGACCCTGCCCGACATCCTGGCCTCGCTACCGGATGACACTCCTATCGTTATGCTCAACCTGCTGCGCTTTCGCGACAAAGCGCAGTACAAAGATGGCGAAGCCGATTACAGCGGCCGCGAGGCCTACCAGAAGTATTCCGAAGTGGCCTTTGGCAAGGTCAAGGGGGTAGGCGGCGAGATGGTCTGGAAAGGGCGCGCCCTGGCGGGTGTCATTGCGCCGGAAGGGGAAACTTGGCACAGCGTCCTGCTGGTTCGCTATCCCTCCAAGCAGGCCTTCGCCTCGATGCTGGCCGACCCCGAATACCGCGAAGCCACCCGGCACCGTACAGCCGCGTTGGAAGAGGCGAGATTGGTGGCGATGCAGGAGTGATAGGCAGTTAACAGTGAATAGTGAACAGTT